>NZ_MAAX01000140.1 GCF_002162835.1 Nonlabens dokdonensis | reverse complement strand
TCATAAATTTTAGTTTTACTCAACTCAGCAGGTAGAAAGTCATAAAATGCAAAATTCCCAGGATGATCGTGTGCATATTTATATTCTTCACCATAACCTAATTCCTTCATAAGCTTTGTAGGAGCGTTTCTGAGTCCTAAGGGCACAGATAGATCACCAGTTTCTTTAACTAAGCGCTGTGCTTTACCTATGGCCTGATAACTAGCATTGCTTTTTAAAGATGTGGCCAGATATATAGCACACTGACTTAATATTATTCTTGATTCTGGAAAACCTATAGTTGAAACTGCTTGAAATGTATTGTTTGCCATTATCAAAGCAGTCGGATTTGCATTTCCTATGTCTTCAGATGCTAGAATTAATAGTCTACGTGCAATAAATTTAAGATCCTCGCCACCTTCAATCATTCTAGCTAACCAGTAAACAGCTCCGTTAGGATCACTGCCTCGTATTGATTTTATAAAAGCACTTATGATATCATAATGTTGCTCCCCAGTTTTGTCATATCGTGCAGGATTTGCTTGTACCTGTGAGAAAACGAGCTCATTTGTAATACTAATTTTTGATTCCTCTACTGAGTTTATTACTAGTTCAAAAACGTTGAGTAACTTACGAGCATCACCACCGCTTATTCTCATCAATGCGTCAACTTCATCAATGGCGATTTGTTTTTTTGATAAAATACTATCTATCTTAATAGCTCTTTGTAGTAGATTTTCTAGGTCCGCTTTCGCGAAAGCTTCTAGTACATAGACTTGACAACGAGAAAGGAGTGCAGGTATTACTTCAAAGCTTGGATTCTCTGTAGTGGCACCTATCAAAGTTACCCAACCTTTTTCTACAGCAGCAAGAAGAGAATCTTGTTGTGATTTACTAAAACGATGAATCTCATCTATAAAAAGAATAGGGTTTTTAGCGGTAAAAAGCCCACCTGCACCTTTGGCTTTTTCAATAACCTCACGTATATCCTTTACACCACTATTTATAGCACTTAAAGTGTAAAATGGGCGTTTGCTCTCTTGAGCAATAATATGAGCTAAGGTAGTCTTCCCAGTTCCAGGAGGTCCCCATAAAATTAAAGATGGTGTGGTTCCGTTGATTATGTGTTGCCTCAAAGTCCCTTGATTCCCTACTAAATGTGATTGACTCAGGTAATCTTCTAAACTATTAGGTCTTATGCGCTCGGCAAGTGGTATATGTTGCATGTGACAAAATTAGAGTTTCTTAACAGGATGTACAATGAACCTCTATTTTAATTGCCACGACAGTATGACATTATATTAAATTGGTCTTTTTATTGATAACCATACTATTGATGAAGGATTCAGAATATTTTAAGTTTGATGCAATCACCGTTATACCGGCGGTTCTTTTTGTACTGTTAATGTGGCTGGTATATTGGTTAGAGATATCATTTCATTTCAGGTTTACCGATAATGGTATTAGGCCAGAAAAGGTTTCAGGATTACAAGGTATATTTTTTGGTCCTTTCATACATTCTGGATTAAAACATTTGTGGAGTAATACTATACCGTGCTTAGTTTTAATTACTGCGCTTGTTTACTTTTATAGAAGTGTCTGGGTAAAAGTATTAATTATAGGTTTATTAATTACTGGTTTTACTACTTGGTTAATAGGTCGACCGTCCTATCACATAGGAGCTAGTGGAGTGGTGTACATGCTAGTCGCATTCTTGTTTTTCAAAGGGCTGTTTACAGGCCATTACAAGTTATTAGCGCTTACATTTTTGGTTGCTTTTTTTTATGGAAGTTTAGTGTGGTATGTTTTACCCATAGAAGATGGAATTTCTTGGGAAGGTCACCTAAGTGGAGCAGTTACAGGTGTGTTACTTGCAATTTTTACCAAAAGTAAAACTCCAGAAAAGAAGCGTTATGAGTGGGAATTAGATCAATATGATGAAGAATTAGATCCTTTTATGCGACACTTTGATAAGGATGGTAATTTTATCGAATTAGATGAGGAGGAATGATTAGTTTATTACAATCGCTGTCTTAAAGTTTCATAAAGCATTGCTCCACATGCAACAGATACATTTAACGAAGCAATGTCACCATACATGGGCAATTTTACTATGTGATCGAGAATCTTTAAAGTAGATGGATTAATACCTTTTTCTTCGCTACCCATTACTATCGCCATCGGCTGATTGAGTTCAATATCATAAATAAGATTATTTGCTTTTTCATTAGCTCCTGCGGTTTGAACGCCATAAGCTTTCATTAAAAATACAGCATCTTTAATGTGATTTACTTTACAAATAGGAATGTTAAATACGGCTCCTACACTAGTTTTAACAGTTGCTGCGTTAACTGGTGCGCTACCACTTTCTGATATTACAATAGCATCGACACCTGTACATTCTGCTGTTCTGATAATAGCGCCAAAATTACGAACATCTGTGATCCCATCTAAGAGCAAGAACAATGGTTTGCTTTCCATGTCTATCTTTTCTAGTATACTTTCTAAATCTTTAAAATGAATAGGAGAGATGCTTGCAACTGCACCTTGATGGTTTCCTTTTGCTAAGTGATTTAATTTTTCTATAGGAACAAATGAAGTTGTGATATTATTTTTTCTTGCAACTGTTTTTAATTGCTGCATTAAAATGCCGTCACCATCTTTTAATAAATAGACTTTTGATATTTCTTTACCGCTTTCTATAGCTTCAATAATGGCACGTATACCGTATATATATGTAGTCTTTTCCATATTGCAAATGTAGGTTTATTTATGTGAGTTTATTGTATAAAAAAAAGCCCAAGTCTTAAACTTGGGCTTTTAAATTAATCGTGATCAATTTTAATTATTGATTCACACAGAATTGTCTAGTTTGTGATGCACCAAAAACTCCACCACCACTTGCAAATGTTAAAATAGAACAAGTAATAGTATAATTTCCAGTCGTTGTATTATCTACTTGACCATCACCAAAAGAATCAGTAATAGTAGCAGTGTAACAACCATCAGCTAGGAATATATCTTCAGTATACGTTTGTACTCCATTACCAAGAGCTGGCATAGTGTAAACTACACTACCAGTTGCATCATCAGTAATAAAGAAACCAGTTTCTGAAGCAAAAGAATCTGTATTGATTGTGAATGTTGCATCATTACAAACAACTTCTTTGAAATACTCAATTTCTAATACAGTTCCAAAAACATCAGTGTTGTCACTTGTTGCCTTTATACCGAAAGAGTCAGTTTCACCATCACCTAAGTTAATGGCATCAAAATCAAAACTTACAGTTGCTGTTCCTTCATAAGAGTCAGCTGGTACTGTTATAGTTCCTAATGATACACCACCACCTGCAGGCGCTTCGTCAGCAAATGCTAGACCAAATGTTCTAGCCTCCGAAGATGGGCTGGTAATTGTTACAGGGAAGGACTCAGTAGTTCCTTCAGAAGGTACAGAAACCTGAGCAGAGCTTACGCTTAAACCAACTGCAGTTCCATCATATATTGGTTGCTCATGGTTTTCACATCCTGTAATTAATACAGCAGCTGCTACCGTTAAAGCTATTAAATATTTTTTCATTTTATATAGTTTTAAATTTATTAATATCCAGGATTCTGTTGTGCTCTTAATGCTGGGTTCCCATTAAATTCATTAAGAGGAATAGGCCATGTCCATCTAGTGTCTGTAATTGCTAAATCACATGCACCGAATGGTGTACAGTCTTCAGAAGCTCTATCAACAGTTCTGTTTCCTTTAGCTCCCATTCTTCTAAGATCCTTGTAACGGTGTCCTTCAAAAGCAAATTCTTTTCTTCTTTCATCAAGGATTCCGCCCCATGCATCAGCAGTACTTCCAAAAGCAGTCGTTTGATCAGATCCATAACGAGCATCTCTTACTTGGTCTACAAAACCTGCAGCCCCAGATGGGTCATTTGCAGCAGCTCTAGCTTCAGCAAGTATAAGTGCCATTTCTGAAGATCTTAATATTTTATGATCGTTCATTAAAGGTTGACCTTCAGATCCTCTGTATTTATTTACAGTGTATACATTACGTCCTGCAGCAGGAAGAGGTTCAAAAGCTTCAGCATTTACTCCTCTACGAACGTCTGCAGCATCAAATGCATTGTATAGATTAGTAGCTACTTCGTAATAAGGTGATCCAGTAACTCCAGGACCAGTAAATGCATATTTAGCACCAGCCCAACCACCGTTGGCAGAAACACCAGTAGAACCTTGACCATCAAAGGCATCATTAAGAGTTCTCTCTAATTTCATAATAACCTCTGCATTACTTGTATCTTCAAATACATCTTCATAATCTGATGTGCTTGCAAGTGGATATGAACTTAATAAAGACTGTGCAAGTGGAGCTGCAGTTCCATAATCTTCTCTGTAAGCTGCTGCTCTAGCTTTAAGTGCTCTTGCTGCGTCTTGAGTAAATAATACATTATTTGTTTCTGTAATTAATGATGCTGCTAAATCTAAATCATCATAAATTAACTGAAACGTTTCACCTGTAGTATTACGTAAAGCTGAATAATCAGTACCAGTAACAAAGTCCACAACAGGAACTCCAAGAGAGTTATCATCACTCATGTCAACAATGTACAATCCAGCTAACTGAAGGTGTTGCCATGCTCTAATAGCGTGTGCTTGTCCTAAAAGGTCATCACGTCTTGCTTCATCACCTGTCGCATCAATATTTGCTGCTGCTTCGATTACAAGGTTAGCTCTTCTAATACCTGCATAGTTATTTCTCCAAACATTTGAAGGTCCTGCATTGTTAGAAGCTAGGTTAAATCTATATAAAGATTGTCCTTGTCCACCACTATCAAATCCTATTCTAATTTCATCTGTGAAAACAGAAGTAAAATGTTGTTCAGCGGTTACGAACATACCAGTATATGCATTGATTAATGCATCTTGCATGTCATCTACTGATTGAATTGCTGAAGCTGCATCTAAGACTCCAGGCTGTCTTATATCGGTTGCATCTTCACAGCTGAAAAACAACCCTGCTAATGCTAAACCAAAAACTAATTTAAATTTTTTCATCATTTCTTTTTTTTTAAATTCCTAATTCAAGTCCTATTGATATTTGTCTAGGTGTTGGGAAACCTCTAGAACCATTTGTTTGTGCTAATGGGTCATAACCTCTCCAGCTAGAGAATGTTACAAGGTTTTCTGCATTTAAGAATACACTTAATCTACTTACTCCGATTTTAGATAATACATCTTCTTGGAAGTTGTACCCAAGAGTTACAAATCTTAAGTTCAAGTAATCTGCAGATTGTAGGTATCTAGTACTAGCAAATGTGTTGATGTTTGTAGCATCTAAAGAAGGAATCGCAGTGTTTCTATTTGTAGGAGTCCAAGCATCTAAAAGGTCAGTTGATACGTTGAATTGTCCTAAGTTAGTTGGATCTTGAACGGTAGACAAGTCGTTGTCAAATCTGTCTAATCCAGTTGCAAAGTTCCATTGAGTGTTCAAGTAGAAATTTTTGTACTCCGTATTGATATTAAAACTACCAGTAAACTCAGGGAATAAATCCTTGTTTAACCATACTCTATCAGTATCTGGATTTGGATTTTCAGTTAGATCGCCATTAGCGTCTAAGAATAATACATTACCATTTGCTGGGTTAACACCTGCATATCTGATTGTATAGTATTCGAATAATCTATTACCTTCTCTACCAGTTCCAATGATTTGACCATCTTCTGCATTTAGGTCTCTAATAACGTTTTTATTTACGTTAGCAACTCCACCTATAGTTAATGCAAAATCTCCTTCTTCTTTCTTTCTAATTAAATCGTAGTTTACTGTTAAATCAATACCACGGTTGTTAAGAACACCGAAGTTACCAGGTAAACTGTAACCATTTGTTCCTGCAAGACCTGAAATATTTGTACTTGTAAATAAATCAGTAGTATCTCTATAATAAGCGTCGATGCTACCTCTTAAGCGTGAGTTGAATACTTCAAAATCAAGACCTACGTTAAATTCTTTAGTAGTCTCCCAGCTCAATCCACCTAGTCCAAAGTTAGCTACACCAATTGTCTGTAAACCTGCATATCCAGATCCTGTCGCAAAAGTATCTCTAAATAAACCTAAGTCTAAGAATTGAACACTAGGGCTGAAAATACCAAAGTTGTTATTAAGGTCTACATACTGGTTACCTACCTCTCCATAAGATGCTCTTAATTTTAAGAAGTTGATGTCAGACTCTTCTCCGAAGAAGTTCTCTTTGTGGATATTCCAGAAAGCTGATGCTGCAAAGAAAGTTCCCCATTTGTTATCACCTGTAAAACGAGAAGAAGCATCACGTCTAATAGTACCAGATACACCATACTTGTCATCATAACTATAATCTAAACTACCAAAGTAAGAAAACAATCCAGAGTTGTTGTTATCTGCACCAGCTGTATCAATGTAAAAATCATTGTTAGGTTGGTCAGCAACAAAACCTGAACCATCACCTTCTGCAAATGTTCTTGGGTCAAGTCCTTCAGCAAAGTAACGGAATCCTCTCAAGTGAGCTTTAAAGTATTCAGTATATAATCCTACGTTCAAACTATGCTTTTCATTGAAAACTTTGTTGTAGTTAAGAGAAGTAGTTTGATTAAAAGTAAATTCTCTAATAGTGGCTTGTTGTTGGAAACCGGCTAATGGGTTTGCAGCACCACCAAATAATAACGCATTAAAAGAGTCAGACGCCTCAAATCTTGTTAAAATATTATTTTGATAGTCAATACCAGAAGTACTGTTAATAGAGATGTCGTCTGTAATTTTATAGTTTAAATTTAAACTACCTACTACCTTGATCTCTTCTTCTTTTCTATTGTAAGTATCTAATCTATCTAATAAGAATAATGGAGTGTTAGCAAACAATAAAGGGCTTAATAAGTCAGCTCCTGTAGTGTAGTCATTTGCATTTAACCATGGTACACCTTGAAATCCTGCAAGAACATAGTTACGGTTAATTGCCCCAGTTCCAATTTGATTTGGAGCTTGATTATCTGAATAGTTAGCAGTTAAGTTCAATCTATAGTTGAATTTATCATTCTCAGTTTTTCCAGATACGTTTGAACGTAAGTTGAATCTCTTAAGTCTTGATTGAACTAAGATACCTTCTTGATCAAAATAACCAATAGAAGTAAATTGTCTAGTGTTTTTTCCACCAGAAGATAAACTTACAGTATTGTTTTGAGTGATACCAGTTCTAAAGAAGTCTTCTCTCCAGTCGTTAGTTCCTGCAGCTGCTATTTCAGCATCTGTCAATGGCACACCAGTACCTTGATACACACCAGCACCAAAACCTACACCTCTTTCTCTTTCAAGAGTAAGTAGTTGCTGAGAGTTCATCATGTTGTAATCATTATCTTGTAATTCTGTAAAAGTTGTTAAAGAATTAAAACTAATTTCTAAAGGCGTCTCGTAAGAACCTTGATTAGTTTCAATTACAACAACTCCGTTTGCACCACGGTTACCATAAATCGCAGTTGCAGCGGCATCTCTCAAAACACTGATGGATTTGATATCTTGTGGGTTCAAACTACGGAAGTTATCTTCATCAACAAAAGCACCGTCGATGACAAATAATGGCTCAGTGTTACCATTAATCGTACCGATACCTCTCAAGTTAATGGTTGAATCACCACCTGGCTGACCACTTACGGTATTAATGTTTAAACCAGCAACCTGTCCAGATAATGTCTGTAGGATGTTTGCATTAGGTCTGTTTTTAATAGTTTCATCTGTAACTACACTCGTAGCAACACTACTCTTTATTGGAGTCGTGGTACGATAACCTATTACTACAACTTCTCCAAGTGAATTTTTTAATTCAACATTGATTAAAGTTTGATTGCCTACAACAACCTCATAAGCATCATATCCTGTAAAAGCAAACACTAAAGTGCTTTCTGGGGAAGCTTGAATTGTATACATACCATCAAAATCGGTGGTAGCAAAGGTTGAAGTACCCTTGACAGATACAGTAGCGCCAAAAATCTCGTCCCCATCGGGACCAGTTACCTTACCGGTAACAGTTTGCTGTGCAAAAGCTACTTGCACAACTAACGCTAGTAAAAGCGTCAAAATTCCATTTAATTTTGTTTTCATGTTTAGATTTATTTGAATTAGCCAGCTCCAAAAATCAAAAAAAGAACTTAATAAAACAACTTTTATTGACTCTATTTATAGGATTTATTAAGATGGGCTTAACATTAAGCTAACATTTTAGAAGTTTATTCTAAGGTTTATGTGAGCTACTGTGCTGGATAAGTCCACTTTAGCGCTGTTAAAACGTCCGTTTGCAATACTTAAATTTAAAACTCCAGCATTTGTTAAAATTGCTATTCCAGCACCGTAACCATAGATTCTATCTAGCTTTTTACTGTTAAAATTCTCAAATATCCCTATATCTAGAATGCTGTGAAGGTAGATTTGAGAGTTTAAGCAGTATCTATACTCAGTTGCGAGCGTGGTATAGAACGAGCTATCTATGCTATTTTGATTAAAACCCCTTATACTTCCTAATCCTCCGAATTGATAAAGTTCGTTGAATTGTATATTATCGGATTTTAAATAACGACCTCTTATAAGTCCTAAGAACTTACTTCTGTAATTAAGATGCAGTAATTTGACAATGGTTGCGTCTATTGTGTATTGATTTTCATTTTTATTTTCCAGATTACGATTATAGGCGCCTATTTTGAATTCAAGTATTATATCTTCTGGATTCAAATCTTCTTTTGATCGTTTTTGATAGAGTGCATCAAGTTCAATTCCGTTAGTTCTTAGATTTCCTACCTCAATTTCTCCATTGATGCCATCAGATGTTGTGTTTTTATAGTTTATTCCTATGCTTGTGTGCCATGAAGGTTTAAAATATACACCTGTTGTGAAGGATGTACGCTGGTAAGTGCTATCTCTTCGCAATAATTGGATTTCAGCTTTTGTACCTATGCTGCTCTTCCATAGATACGGAATATTGAAACTGGTTGTTAATTGTGTTTGATCTTCGTTGTCATTTCGGTATTCTAACTTAAAACTTTCTGCATTATTCAGGTTGTTCTCGAGATTTAAATTTAAATATCCGTTAAGCTCAACTTTCCCGTTGTCGGAGTTGTTAAATCCTAGTAGGCCTTCTGCATAGTTGTTATTTTTTTTTTCTAAAAAGAGGTAAAGCGACGTACTGTCTTTTTTGAAAAGTACTTCTGGAGTTTTAACCACATTTACAAAACCGAGGTCTTTTATGTAATTTTCTATTGATAGGATATTGTCTGTGAAATAAAGGTTGTGAGAGTTGATAAATTCTCTGATCGTTTTTTTAGGGAAATTCTTATAGCCTTTAACGATTACATTGTCGATAAACCTTTTTGAATTGAGCTGTATTTTTAGATCTGCCTTCACCGTTTTGGAGGTGTCTAGTTTTATATTAATTATTTTGGTGGTAGCAAAAGGAAATCCCTTATCGTTGAGCTGTTTGTTTGTTGCTCTTAAATAACTTTCAAGTTCTTCTATTGGAATATTGTTTCGCTTTCGCGAAAGCGAGATAGATCGTTCTGATAGTTCTTTTTCTATGAAATTCTCAAAGTGAATCTCTTCGTATTTTTTATTTAAAGTTATTTTACATGAGAAAGTGCTATCATTTAATTTTCTTGAAGTATAAATGATATGATTAAAGTATCCTTTTTTAAAAAGGCTTGCTGTTATACTGTCTTTTGTTTTTTTTAAACCGCCATTTAATTGCATAGTTAGGCTGCTATCAGCTTCTTGAATAAGCTTACTGTGGAAGTTGGTTTCCAGGTATTTTTTCTGACAAAGGGCTTTGCTAGAAATTAATATATATATAATAAGGACAAGATGGTGTTTCAATTGTGACTTGTTAATTGGGCCTAAAGCTATCGATTAACGTCTAAAATAACTTAAATCTTGTAGGTTTTTAAAAGTTATTCTAAATATTTGAAAGTGAGGTTTGAATAACACAATTTTATTCTTACCTTTGCCGACCCTTAAAATAGGGATTAATTTATTAGCGTAAAACAATATGCCAACGATTTCACAATTAGTACGTAAAGGAAGAGCCAAAATAACCAAGAAGAGTAAATCGGCTGCTTTAGATTCTTGTCCTCAACGTCGTGGAGTATGTACTCGTGTTTACACAACTACACCTAAGAAGCCTAACTCAGCGATGAGAAAGGTTGCAAGGGTTAGACTTACTAACGGTAAGGAGGTAAATGCATACATTCCAGGAGAAGGACACAATCTACAAGAGCACTCGATAGTATTGGTTAGAGGTGGAAGGGTAAAAGATTTGCCAGGAGTTAGATATCACATCGTGCGTGGAGCACTGGACACCGCTGGTGTTGCAGACCGTACACAACGTAGATCTAAATATGGTGCAAAACGCCCTAAGAAGTAATCAATTTTTAAAAAATCTATTCATGCTCTGTGTAGATTTTTTTAATTAACAATTTCAACAAGAAGAAATGAGAAAAAGACAGGCCAAGAAACGTCCTATCCTTCCGGATCCACGTTTTAACGACCAGCTGGTGACTCGCTTTGTTAACATGATGATGTTACACGGTAAGAAGTCTACAGCATTCAAGCTTTTCTATGATGCAATGGATATCGTAGAAGAGAAAAATCAAGATGAAGAAAAAACTGCATTAGAGGTGTGGAAAGATGCGTTGTCTAACGTTATGCCACATGTAGAGGTGCGTAGTCGCCGAGTAGGTGGTGCTACATTTCAAATTCCAATGCAAATCAGACCAGATCGTAAGATATCTACTGCCATGAAGTGGTTGATAGGTTACTCTCGTAAGAGAAATGAGAAATCATTTTCTGTACGTCTAGCATCAGAGATCCTTGCAGCTGCAAAGGAAGAAGGTGCTGCTGTTAAGAAAAAGGTTGATACTCATAAGATGGCTGAGGCAAACAAGGCATTCTCACACTTTAGATTCTAAGGAAATGGCAAGAGATTTAAAATTAACAAGAAATATAGGTATTGCCGCGCACATTGATGCTGGTAAAACTACTACAACTGAAAGAATCCTTTATTATACTGGAGTTTCTCATAAAATAGGTGAGGTGCATGATGGTGCTGCTACTATGGACTGGATGGAGCAAGAGCAGGAAAGAGGTATTACTATTACTTCTGCAGCTACTACTTGTACCTGGAGGTTTCCTTTGGAGAATGCAAAGCCATTACCTGAAACAAAAGATTATCATTTTAATATTATTGACACACCTGGTCACGTAGATTTTACTGTAGAGGTAAATAGATCTTTACGTGTATTAGATGGTTTAGTTTTTCTATTTAGTGCTGTTGATGGTGTAGAGCCGCAGTCAGAAACTAACTGGAGACTTGCAGATAATTACAAAGTACCTCGTATAGGTTTTGTTAACAAAATGGACCGTCAAGGATCCAATTTCCTTGCTGTATGTCAACAAGTGAAAGACATGTTGAAATCTAATGCGGTGCCTATTGTTTTGAACATTGGTGATGAGGATCAATTTAAAGGTATTATTGATTTGGTTAAGAACCGTGCTATTGTATGGCATGATGAAACTCAAGGTTCTACCTTTGATGTAATCGAGATTCCTGAAGATATGAAGGAAGAAGCAAGAAAATATCGTGGGTTGTTGATCGAAGAGGTTGCTGCTTATGATGAGAACTTGCTAGAAAAATATATGGAAGATGAAGATTCAATTACTGAAGATGAAGTGCATGCTGCTCTTCGTGCTGCGGTAATGGATATGTCTATAATTCCAATGATTTGTGGTTCTGCCTTTAAAAATAAAGGGGTTCAGTTCTTGCTAGACGCTGTATGTCGTTATTTGCCTTCTCCTACTGATAAAGAAGGTATTGTAGGTACAAATCCTGATACTGAAGAACAAGAATTGCGTAAGCCAAGTGTAAAAGAGCCGTTTGCTGCTCTTGCATTTAAAATCGCAACAGACCCATTTGTAGGACGTCTAGCGTTTTTCCGTGCTTATTCTGGTCGTTTAGATGCAGGTTCTTATATCTTAAATAATAGATCCGGTAAGAAGGAACGTATCTCACGTATTTATCAAATGCACTCTAATAAGCAGAATGCTATCGACTTTATTGAGGCTGGTGACATCGGTGCTGCTGTAGGTTTTAAAGATATTAAAACTGGAGATACCATGTCAGATCAAGATCATCCTATTATACTTGAGTCTATGGACTTCCCGGATCCGGTAATCGGTATCGCAGTTGAGCCTAAAACTAAGGCTGATGTTGATAAAATGGGTATGGCTTTAGCTAAATTAGCTGAGGAAGATCCTACTTTCCAAGTAAGAACAGATGAAGCTTCTGGTCAGACTATTATCTCTGGAATGGGAGAGTTGCACTTAGATATCATTGTTGACCGTATGCGTCGTGAGTTTAAAGTAGAGTTGAATCAAGGTGCTCCTCAAGTGGAATATAAAGAGGCTATCACTAGATCTGCTCAACACAGAGAAACTTATAAAAAACAATCTGGTGGTCGTGGTAAATTCGGTGATATAGTATTTACTATTGAACCAGCTGAAGAAAATGAAGAAGGAAAGGTAGAAGAAGGTCTTCAGTTTGTTAATCAGATCAAAGGTGGTAATATTCCTAAGGAATTTATTCCTGCCATTGAAAAAGGTTTCCGTGAGGCTATGAAGTCTGGTCCATTAGCTGGATTTGAAATGGATAGTATGAGAGTTACTCTTACTGATGGTTCTTTCCACCCAGTAGATTCTGATGCGCTATCTTTTGAGCTGGCTGCAAAGATGGGTTATAAAGCTTCTGCTAAATCTGCAGGTGCAGTTATCCTAGAGCCTATGATGAAGTTAGAAGTGATTACCCCAGAAGAGAACATGGGTGATATAGTAGGTGATTTGAACAGAAGACGTGGTCAGGTGAACGATATGAGTGATCGTAACGGAGCAAAAGTTGTTAAAGCAGATGTTCCACTTTCTGAGATGTTTGGTTATGTAACTACATTACGTACGCTTTCATCTGGTCGTGCTACTTCAACTATGGAATTTTCTCACTATGCTGAGACTCCTTCAAACATTAGTGAAGAAGTAATCGCAGCAACAAAAGGTAACAATTAATATTTCAAACGATGAGTCAAAAAATCAGAATAAAACTTAAATCTTACGATTACATGCTGGTGGATAAGTCTGCTGAAAAAATTGTAAAGACAGTAAAAAGCACAGGTGCAGTGGTAACAGGACCTATTCCTTTGCCTACACATAAGAAAATATTTACTGTTTTAAGATCTCCTCACGTAAACAAAAAGTCTCGTGAACAGTTCCAATTAAGTTCTTATAAAAGACTTTTGGATATCTATAGTTCTTCTTCAAAGACAATTGATGCTTTGATGAAGTTAGAGTTGCCGAGTGGTGTTGAAGTAGAGATCAAGGTTTAATAATAGAAAATAAAGGTTATTTGTTCCGCTTTCGCGAAAGCGGAACTCTTAATCAAACAATTAATAATATAATAAATAATAATATGTCTGGGTTAATAGGAAGAAAAATCGGAATGACTAGTATTTATGATGAGAATGGTAAGAATATGCCATGTACTATCATTGAAGCTGGTCCTTGCGTTGTTACCCAAGTCAGAACTGAGGAAGTGGATGGATATGCTGCTTTGCAATTAGGTTTCGATGACAAATCAGACAAGAATGCTTCTAAAGCGGCTCAAGGTCACTTTAAAAAAGCAGGAACTGCAGTCAAAAGGAAAGTTGCCGAATTCAAAAGTTTTGATGAGGAGTACAAATTAGGAGATTCAATAACAGTTGATATGTTCACTGAAGGTGAATTTGTAGATGTTTCTGGAACTTCAAAAGGAAAAGGATATCAAGGTGTTGTAAAACGTCATGGTTTCGGTGGTGTAGGTCAAGCTACTCATGGTCAACATAACCGTTTAAGAGCTCCTGGTTCGATAGGTGCTGCATCTTATCCTGCTCGTGTATTCAAAGGAATGCGCATGGCTGGACAGATGGGTAACGAAAAAGTTAAAGTTCAAAATTTAAGAGTTCTCAAAGTTGTTTCTGAAAAGAATCTACTTGTAGTGAAAGGGTGTATTCCTGGACACAAAAATTCTTATGTAATAGTACAGAAATAATGAAGGTAGCAGTATTAGATATTAAAGGAAAAGAGACTGGGCGTCAGGTAGAGTTATCTGATGAAGTTTTCGGTATTGAACCTAGTGAGCACGCGATTTATTTAGATGTTAAACAATTTCTTGCAAATCGTCGTCAAGGTACACATAAGGCAAAGCAAAGAGCTGAGATTGCAGGTAGTACTAGAAAGATAAAAAAACAAAAGGGTACTGGTACAGCACGTGCTGGTTCTATCAAGTCTCCTGTTTTTAGAGGTGGTGGACGCATTTTTGGTCCTGTTCCACGTAGTTATTCTTTTAAACTTAATAAAAGTCAAAAGAGATTAGCTCGTAAAAGTGCCTTAAGCAAAAAGGTTTCTGAAGGTGCCTTAACTATTGTTGAAAATTTCAATTTTGATGCTCCAAAAACGAAGAATTTTACCGAGGTTTTAGAGAGTTTAGGACTTAGTGATAAAAAATCGTTATTTGTGTTGGGAGAGTCAAATAAAAATGTATATTTGTCTTCGCGAAATTTGAAAGGTTCTAAAGTTGTAAATTGCACAGAATTAAGCACTTACAGTATTACAAACGCATCAAACGTCGTTCTTTTAGAGGGTTCTCTGGAAGAAATAGAAGAAACTTTAAGTAAATAAGCAGTTATGAGTATCTTAATTAAACCTATTATTACGGAAAAGGCTACCAGAGATAGTGAGCTTTTAAACCGATTTGGCTTTGAAGTTGCTCCTAATGCGAACAAAGTTCAAATTAAAAAGGAAGTTGAAGCGACATATGGTGTAACTGTTCTTAAAGTTAGAACAATGAATACTCGTATCGATCGTAATACTAAATATACTAAATCAGGGATTCAAGTTGGTAAAACAAGTGCTCGTAAAAAAGCCTTCGTACAACTTAAAGATGGTGAAACCATTGATCTTTATAGTAATCTATAATAAAAGACAATAATGTCAGTTAGAAAATTAAAACCTGTAACTCCAGGACAGCGATTTAGAGTTGTAAATGGTTATGATGCCATTACAACTGATAAGCCGGAGAAGAGCTTGCTTGCTCCGAAAAAACGTTCTGGTGGTCGTAACGCAACTGGTCGTATGACTATGCGTTATAAGGGTGGTGGTCATAAAAGACGCTACCGTATAATCGATTTTAAAAGAAATCATTTTGGAGTACCTGCAACGGTTGCTAGTATTGAGTATGATCCTAACAGGACTGCCTTTATCGCCTTGTTGAATTATCAAGACGGTGAAAAAAGGTATATAATAGCTCAAAATGGGCTTAAGGTAGGTCAGAATTTGGTTTCTGGTGATAGTGCTTCGCCTGAGGTTGGTAATGCGATGAAATTAGCAAATATTCCTTTAGGTTCTATAATTAGCTGTATAGAGCTAAGACCTGGTCAAGGAGCGATTATTGCTCGTAGTGCTGGTGCTTTTGCACAGCTTATGGCTCGTGATGGGAAATATGCTACGGTAAAAATGCCTTCTGGAGAAACAAGATTGATTTTGCAAGAATGTCTTGCGACAATTGGTGCTATATCTAATAGTGATCATCAATTATTAGTTGGTGGTAAAGCTGGTAGATCTAGATGGTTAGGGCGTCGTCCTAGAACTCGTCCAGTTGTGATGAATCCTGTAGATCACCCAATGGGTGGTGGTGAAGGTAAGTCTTCAGGTGGTCACCCACGTTCTCGTAACGGTATTCCTGCTAAGGGTTATCGTACTA
>NZ_MAAX01000186.1 GCF_002162835.1 Nonlabens dokdonensis | reverse complement strand
CTTTTGTGTTGGTTTAGCTATCTAAAAAATTAAAAAACATGTCAAAAATAATTTTTATTCCGATTTTATTATTGAGTTTTTTATTTTTAAGTTTCAATGACAATATATTTTATAATATATATGAAACATATTCATTACGAAAATCAAATACATACACACTTAAAAAAGCCTTAGAACAACTTCCGATTGATAACGCGAATGAGCTATTAAGTAATGAAGTCAGTTCAAAAGCTGGTAAGAATATCATTTTTCTATCTCTGGAATCTTTTGAGAAAGGTTTTATAAAGGAACGACCAGATTTAACACCTTTTCTCAACAAGCTTAAAAACGAGTATTATTATTATGATTTAAAGCCTACAATAGGTGGTGATTGGACAAGCGCTTCTGCATATATGGCTCTTACAGGAATGCCTGCTTATTTTGGAGAAGACGGGAACAATATTTTTCAGGGATCACAGAAATATAAGTTAAATACTTTGGGACATGTATTTGAAAGTGCCGGTTACAGTATGACTTACTTAATTGCTAATAAAGATTTTTCTGGAATAAATGACATGTTAAAAACTTTTGGTTTTGAAGTAAAGTCAGAGATAGACTTTAATGAAAAATACGAAAGAATCCCATGGGGATTACACGATAAGGATCTATTCAACGAGCTTGAGAAAGAAATACTCTTAAAGAGAAACAATAATTTTCCTTTTGTGATATATGCAAGCACTGTTGCAACACACTTTCCTGACGGACTATATGATGAACGTATGGAAGGCATAATTCCTGCACAAAAAACCGATCTAGAATTTATGATCGCTGCTGTAGATCATTATATAGGCGAGCTCTTTGAAATGCTCAATCGAGAAAACCTATTAGATAGTACAACAGTTATAATTGTTCCTGACCATCAATTTATGGCAACACATCCAGTGATTGACGACCTAAAAGAAAGAGGCTTGTTTGTGCTATCAACTGAAAAATTAGAAGAAGTTGAAACTAAAGAATTATTTCAAGTATCTATGCCTGAAATAGTGTTAGATCTTTCTGATATCCAAACTAGTGCAGTTTTTTTAAGCCATTTAATAGGTGATGATAAGAATCAATTTATAGAAAAATATCGAAGTCAACTGCGAGATGTAAATGTGGCTGCACTAACTACTATTAATTTAGACCAAGGCTTTACCATTACAAAAGATAAGAAACAGCTTAAAATTAATATCCTTGATCAAGAAATTATTGCTGCAAACTTAAAATTGGGAAACAGTTCAGGTATTTATAAAATAGATTTAGATGATAAATATAGAATTGTGAAAACACAAGAGATTGCACAAAGTGAATTAAAGCAAGCTGTGAAAAAGCCATTAACACTTACAATAGATGTTTCAATGGAAGATAAGATTTCCTCATTTTTTACAGATTTGGATGGTATCACATCTTATAAAAAAGGCGATACTCAGGTAGATTTTGAAGTCTATGATGTTGAATCAAAATTTAATGTAAAAAATACCAATACACGATCAATCGTGTATTTAGATCAAAACACAATTTCTCTTTTTCTAAAAAGCTCTAGTTTCAATTCAAAAAAACTTAGTTATGTAAAGCTAGGAGAACAGCAATTTTTACTTGACAGAGGTATCAACTTAATTACCATAGATGATTTAGGAACTTTATCAATTGAAAATTTTGACACTTATTTAATGCCTGAGTCTATTATAGAATTGTTAGAACACATCACTGCAGCGGTTAATTTAGATAAAAATGTTTTCTTAGTAGTTCATGATACTGCCGGAGAATCGTTTTCTAATTACAGTTCACAATTAAAAAAATTAGGACTTAATAAACTGATTGATCTTAAAAACAGACAGGCTTATATCGCTAACCTGAAAGAGAATAAAGCTGAGGAATTTGTAAATAATCTTATTTTAGAATTTAATTTTAATGTGCCCTATAAAAGAATAGATTTAATCAAAAATACTGATACTGCAATTGCCAATTTTACTAAAGATGTCGACCGCTTTATTGCGCATGCCGGTGGTAAAATAGATGGTAAAGTATATACTAACTCTTTAGAAGCTCTTGATTATAATTATAAAAAAGGTTTTAGAAATTTTGAGTTGGACATTATAAAAACAGTAGATAATCATTTTGTTGCAGCTCACGATTGGGATATTTGGAAAGAGCAAACCGGATATACTGGGAATACACCAGTTACTTTAGAGGTTTTTAATTCATTTAAAATACTAGATAAATATACAGCGATTGATATGGCTGCTATAAATCTTTGGTTTAAACAACATAAAGACGCCATTTTAATAACAGATAAAACTGGAGATGTAAAAGATTTTGGAAATCTTTTTATAGATAAAGATCGACTCCTAATGGAGGTATTTACAACCAAAGATGCTGAAATAGCTACTGCAAACAGTATAAAGCCTATACTCTCAGAAAATATTATTAATGAACTAAAAGACAGGTTAATTCCTTACATGAAAAAATATCAAATAGAACACCTTGCATTTTCAAGAAGTTCTATTCAAAAATTTCAAGTTATATTAGAACAAGCTAATATATTAGGATATAAATCTTACGTTTATCATGTAAACTTTCAAGGAGGTAAAGATGAAAAATATGTGGTAGACTATGAGTTAGGAAAAGTATACGGTATGTATGCAGATGAATGGGAGTTTAAATCAAAATAAGTAGTGATAAATGTAGTCTTTTTAGTAAATCCTATTTCAGGTAAAAGTGGGAATAGACTTGAGTACAAAGAACTTACTTCATACTTAAATGAACATAGTTTTCATCTTGATATCTTGTATTCTTCTTCTAAAAAGAATTTAGAGAAACTAACGCTATTATGTATTAAGAAAAATATAGATATAATAATAGCCGTCGGTGGGGATGGTACCGTGAATACCATTGCAAAATATCTTGTTAATTCTAAAATAAAACTAGGCATTTTACCTCGTGGATCCGGAAATGGTCTCGCTGGACATTTAGGGATTGTGGATTCTGTATTAGAAATGTGTAGGTCTATCATTGAATCAAGGACAGTCAAAATTGATTGTGGTGTAGTTAATAATCAGTTTTTCTTTTCAAATTTTGCGTTAGGTTACCCTGCTGAAGTAATTCATAGATATGATAAAGATTTGAAAAGAGGTTTCGTTACCTATTTAAAACATGGATTAAAAACATTTTTTGCAAATCGTAAAAACCAAATTAAAATAGAAGGGCATTCAGGCCTTAAATACTGTGTGCTAGTTTCAAACACAAAGTTTTTAGGGTATAAAGTTTCTTTAACTCCAGGCGCACAAATAAACAACGGATATTTAGATATGGTAGATGCTACATCTAGAAAAGACCTCACCTTTAAGATGAGTAAAATACTTCTATTTAAAAAAAATTATGCAAAGTCTATAAAAGAGCTAAACCTTAATTGCAGTAAAGAATGTCCAGCACAATTAGATGGAGAGCCAGCTCATTTAAAACCTCCATACAATATCATAGTAAAACAAAATTGCTTAGAAATCCTCATTTAAACAGTTACCGAGTCACTATACTAAATACTTACCTTTGTCACGAAAGAGAAAATATGCCAATAATAAACGTAGAACCACGCACTAGAGCCCAAGAAAGTACTAACGCTATAGAACGCATGTACATCACCATGCGACATTTATTTAATAGAGGTTTTTATAAACCTATGGGCGTAAGTGGTGAGTCTTTAAGAGAATCACTACTTACATTACGACCAGAGATTTATGGTTCTATTTCTGAAGAGAAAATAGAACTTAGTGGTTTACTTTATGTTATGGATCGATTGCCAGTAGGTATTGAAGAATGTACTTATATCAATCTTACTAGTGATGAAGGATATGAAGGTTCTCATTTTAAAGCTATTATTCCTAAAAAGAGAAGGCGCAACTGTTATAGAATAGACAGCCAGCAAATGAACATAGAAGTCACAAGAGGACGCTCAGAGATCTATGATATTTTAACGCACCTTACATTTCTTATGATAGAATCGCATAAAATCATGAAACAAGTCATGGTAGGCGATAACGGTAATACTACTCGAGACTGGAAATGTCTAGAAGACGCTATATCAAAGAAGAAACTTTCTCAAGAAGAAAAGGAGGTAGCCATTACTCATGTAGCAAATATACTAGGTCGTACTTTTGATGAAGTAAAGTCAGTCTATGCAGACTTTGCTACCGCTTCAAATCCTAATAGATTTTTAAGTGTTATTTATCACCTAGGAAGACTAGCTAGACAAGAAGTACTTGACGAAGAGAAGCGACTAGTTACCTTTTCACCAGTTCTTAGAGAACGTCTAGGTCATCATATTCACGGTGATATCTGGGCGATGCGTATCAAAAAACACCTAGTAGAGCAAGGTCTTTTTGATAGACCATTGCACATTATCAGTGCAAATTTACACAGTGTAATGAACTCTCTTTATGGGCCCAAGGCGCTTGCATCTCAAATGCAAAAAAAGAGTCGCATGGAGATCTTTGCAGATCTTAGTAATGACAGTGGTAAGAAAAACCGTGATTTGATTAAAAAGCATGCACTTGCTAATGGGATGACAGAGCTTAAAGATCAAAGTGGTACTAATATCGACGTTCAAATTTTTGATCTTTCTAATTGTGAATTTGAGAAAGTAGATTTTTGTGACATTCGCTTTCGCGAAAGCGAGAACAGCACAAAACCTGTTCTCATAGTTATGGACTACGCATTTGGTGAACAAGCCTATGAAACCATGGATGAGCTATTGAAGCCTTTTAAAGATGAGGTAGGAAAAATGCACCAGATGAATGTGCAGTCTATCAATATTATGGGTAAAGCTGGTATACTTGAAGGAGATAAAGGCGATATTATGGTGCCAGATGCGCATGTTTTTGAAGGTACAGCAGATAATTATCCTTTCAAGAATAGATTGAGTAAAAAAGATCTAGAAAGTGACGACATTAAAGTTGTAACCGGTTCTATGGTAACTGTTCTAGGAACTTCCTTACAAAATAAAGATCTATTAGAATTTTTCTACAACTCAAGCTGGAATGTAATAGGCCTAGAAATGGAAGGAGCGCATTATCAAAAAGCAATTCAAGCAGCTTCTCGTGTGCGACGTAGCATACGCAGGAAGGTAAAAGTAAGATATGCATATTATGCTAGTGATAATCCTCTTAAAACTGGACATACACTTGCCAGCGGCGGACTGGGGTTAATAGGTGTAAAACCAGTTTACGTAATTACAGAAAAGATTCTTGAACAAATAATGGAGAACAGTATTTCTACTCCAGAAGAAACAAGTGTAACTACAGATTCATAATTTTATTTATAATTCACCGTTTCAAAACAATTCACATAGTTCAAGTATATTTGAATCCTTAACAAAATAGTTTACATGAATAACCAGCCAGATCAAAATCAAGAACAAGAGGTCGATTTAGTACCAGTATTTGTTTGGATAAGTAATGGGTTTAAAAACTTATTTAACGGTATAGGTAATATTTTTAAAGGTATTGCACACTTTCTAGTGTTATTCTTAATCTTTATTAAAAACAACATTATTCTTTTAGTGGCACTGTTTATTATAGGAGCAGCTTTAGGAATGTATTTGAGTAGAGAAAGTAAAAAGAATTTTACTGCGCAATTAAGAGTACAGCCCAACTTTGAGAGTTCTAGCCAATTAATTTCTAATGTGGAGTATTACAATTCTCTAGTAGATCAAGAAGACTATGAAACCTTAGGAAAACAACTTAATATCTCTACTGAAGAAGCAAAGACATTTGTATCCTTTGAAATAGAACCAGACTATAACGATACAGAATTACTCAAGGAATACGATTATATGGCACGTCGTGCTGACACCATAGCGCTTGAAAATTATACTTTTGAAGGTTTTAAAGAAGCAAAAAGAGACATTGATTACCAGTTTTATAGAGTTTCTGTTACGTCAAAAAATAGAGCAGCACTAGAAAAAGCAGCATCAGGTATTGTTAAGGTAGAAGATAATCCGTTGATTAAAGCGCAAAGAATGGCGAGCGTAGAAACAACAGATTTTAATATCGCAAAAAGAGAATACCAGCTCAAAGAAATAGATTCCCTAATTAGTGCTTATCAAACCGCTATTAAAGATAAAGACTCTGACTTGTCCAATGGGACTAACGTTTTTGTAAATGGGCAAAATGGAATGGTTAATTTTGAAACCCTTTTTGAGGAAAAAACAAATATTCTTTATTTGCTAGAAACAGAGCGAGAAAAGAAATATGAATTTAAGAATACCGTGAATATCGTTTCTTATTTCATCAAAAAAGGAACGATTGAGAAAAAGCACTTTACGGTAACATTTGCCTTAGTATTCTTTGGATTTGGTCTTTTAGTAGCCTTAATTCCTATTATTTGGAGATTTTTAAACACGTACCAGAAAAAGGATTAAAATGATAATTAGTCATACTCCTCTTGTAGATTGTATCATTATAGAGCCTGCAGTTTTTCCAGATGCTCGTGGCAAGTTTGTAGTAGCCTTTGACAGTATCGCTTTCGCGAAAGCGGTTCCTAAACAAAAGCCGTTTATTACAACAAATGAAAGTACTTCTACTTATGGTGTTTTGAGAGGATTGCATGCCCAAAAAGGTGAAGCTGCACAGGCAAAATTGGTGCGTTGTATAAGTGGTCGTATTCTCGATGTTGTGGTAGATTATAGACCAGAATCACCTACATACTTGCAACATTACACTATTGAACTCTCTGGTGAGAATAACAAACAACTTCTTGTACCTAGAGGTTTTTTACACGGCTTTTCTGTACTCTCTGAAACTGCAATTGTTAATTATCAAATTGATAATACCTATCAGCCAGATATGGAAACAGGTATCAGATACGACGATCCTAAGTTAAACATAGACTGGCAATTACCTCGAGAAGACATCATCTTATCTGAGAAGGATGAGAAGTTAGGGTATTTAAAGCTGTAATTTACGGTAGATTAATAAATCGGTTACGTTAATCACACTTCGACAAGCTCAGTGTGACAAGCGTTTTAATTACTAATAGAACAAGAATGTCAGTCTGAACTTGCTTGAGTTGAGTTCATCGAAGTATCGAAGACGTGTTATTAAAAATGATTTAATTTGAAAAAAATTCTCATCACTGGCGCTACTGGAATGCTAGGAACAGCCATCACAGCTGCGTTAAAAGACTATAATTTATTTCTTTTTTCAAGTAAAGAACTTGACATTACTTGTAGTTTTCAGCTATACCAAAAAGTCAAAAATATACAGCCAGATTACATCATCAATTGTGCAGCATACACAGCCGTTGATCTAGCTGAAACCGAAAAAGAAAAAGCCTTTAAAATAAACGCACTTGCCGTTCAAAAAATGGCACAAATAGCTAATCAATATGATGCTACTTTAATTCATTTTTCTACTGACTATGTTTTTAACGGCGAAACAACAGCGCCATACAAATCAAATCAAGAAACAGATCCTATCAACGTTTATGGAGCCAGTAAGTTAGCAGGTGAGAAAGCCATTACTCAAATTGACGGTAAACATTACATCTTTAGAATCTCTTGGTTATATGCACCGCATGGAAAGAATTTCTTCCGCTGGGTTGCTGAAACAGATATGAAAGAACTAAATATAGTCGATTCTCAGACAGGTTCTCCTACCAGTGCAATAGATGTGGCTACTTTTATAAAACAGGTTATAGAAAACGATACTGCGACTTATGGGGTTTACCATTTTACCAATCAAGGTGAGATGACGTGGTACGCTTTCGCGAAAGCAATAAATCAAAAGCTGGGTTTAAGTAAAACGATACAAGCAGTAGCAGAGTTTAAAACAGCTGCAAAACGACCTTCTTATAGTGTTATGGATGGCCAAAAAACAGAACAAGTTTTCAATTATGTAATTCCATCTATTAGCGATGGATTAGATAGGGTAGTGGCTAGGTATAAGTCTTAAGGAAACCTTATTTTTACAACTTTACAATTAGCATATGTCTGAAAAGAATCATAAAGTAGCATTAATCACTGGAGTAACCGGTCAAGATGGAGCTTATTTAAGTGAGTTTTTATTAAAAAAAGGATATGAAGTACACGGTATCAAACGCCGTGCTTCATTGTTTAATACAGATCGTATCGATCATCTGTATCAAGATCCTCATGAGACTGATGTAAATTTTAAATTGCATTATGGTGACCTTACAGATACGACTAACCTGACTAGAATCATCAAAGAAACACAGCCAGACGAGATTTATAATCTTGCGGCTATGTCACATGTACAAGTTTCTTTTGAAATGCCAGAATACACCGCTAATGCCGATGGAATAGGTGCCCTACGTATCCTAGAATCTGTACGCTTACTCGGCATGGAAAAGAAGACTAAAGTTTATCAAGCTTCTACATCAGAATTGTATGGTAAGGTGCAAGAAATTCCACAGAGCGAAACCACACCATTTTATCCGCGTAGTCCATATGCCGTGGCAAAAATGTATGCCTATTGGGCAACGGTAAATTACCGTGAAGCTTATGGGATGTTTGCTTGTAATGGGATTCTTTTTAATCATGAATCTCCTGTACGTGGAGAGACATTTGTAACCAGAAAAATTACTCGCGCGACTTCTAAAATCGTAAAAGGACTTCAAGATAAAGTGTATTTGGGTAATCTAGATGCAAAACGTGATTGGGGACACGCCAAAGATTATGTGCGCATGATGTGGATGATCCTACAGCACGACCAGCCAGAAGATTGGGTTATCGCGACAGGAACAACTACTAGCGTGCGTGATTTTGTACGTATGGCTTTTCAGTTCGTGGGAATAGAACTAGAATTTAATGGTGAAGGTGTGGATGAGAAAGGAACCGTTAAATCCTGCTCAAATCCAGATTACCAGCTAGAAATAGGTAAAGAAGTAGTAGCGGTAGATCCACGATATTTCCGTCCTACAGAGGTAGATTTATTAATCGGTGACCCTACTAAAGCCAAAGAAAAACTAGGTTGGGTTCCAGAAATCGCCCTTCAAGATCTCGTTAATGACATGATGAAAAGTGATTTACATTTAATGTCTCGAGAAGAATATTTAAAAAGTGGTGGTTATAGAATCAATAACTATTTTGAGTAAAGAAAAACCACTATTTCTGTGATAAAAATGGCCTAATAACATTACACGTTAAAAATGAAGTGAGGCGTAGGGTTAAGCAAAAATCGTTTTAGTTCAGATATTATGTATTATAGGAAATATTAGTTTTATTCTTGAAGAATTTAAATATCTAGAAACTTTCTTTTTGCGCCGTAGCAAACAAAATTTTTAGTCTTAGGTTCTTAAGCCTTGATTTTTTTGTTTCGTTTTTTGACCAAGCAAAAAATGAAAGGACAGATTTTAAAACGAATGATTTTAAACTTTGAGTTACTTAATGAGTGCAACAAAAAAATGAATAAAGATTCAAAAATATACGTCGCTGGACATCGTGGACTTGTAGGAAGCGCCATCGTTAGTGAGTTAAAAGAGCTAGGTTACACAAATTTTGTTCTTAAAACTCACAAAGAGCTAGATCTTACAAATCAACAAGCCACTGCAGACTTTTTTACTACAGAAAAGCCAGAATATATTTTTCTTGCGGCGGCTAGCGTAGGTGGTATCGTGGCAAACAACACTTATCGAGCAGATTTCATCTATAAAAATCTCATGATTCAAAATAACGTGATCCATCACAGTTATTTGAATGGTGTGAAAAAGTTATTGTTTCTAGGAAGTACATGCATCTATCCTAAAATGGCACCACAGCCCATGCCAGAGGACAGTTTACTTACCGGTCCACTAGAATATACTAATGAACCTTATGCAGTAGCAAAAATCGCTGGTATCAAAATGTGCGAGAGCTATAATCTGCAATATGGCACCAACTTCATCTCTGTAATGCCTACAAATTTGTACGGTCCTAACGATAATTTTGATCTAGAGAAATCCCATGTTTTACCTGCATTGATTCGTAAAATGCACCTAGGTAAATTGCTGATGGAAGGTGATGAGCAAGCATTAATGGATGATTTAGGTGTTGATGATCTCGCTTTCGCGAAAGCGGAATTACAAAAACACGGTATCACAGAAAATGGCATCGCTTTATGGGGAACCGGTTCACCAAAACGAGAGTTTCTATGGTCACATGACATGGCAAAAGCCTGTGTGTACTTGATGGAGAACAAAGATTTTGCTGATGTAAAAGGAAGCGAAAAAGACATAAGAAATACACATCTTAATATTGGAACCGGAGAAGATATCGCTATAAAAGACCTGGCCCTAATGATTAGAAAAACGGTAGGTTATGAAGGAACCCTAAATTGGGACAGTTCAAAACCAGACGGCACACCACGTAAGCTTACAGATGTGTCAAAACTGCATGAATTAGGTTGGAAACACGAGGTTGAACTTGAAAAAGGTGTGGAGATGATGTATGAGGCTTATTTGAACTCTTAGGTACACAAAAATGGCTATTTTAGCGTTGGTCAAGGTAAGCTAACCATTTCATGAGTAGATTTTCTAAAAAACTTTCTGGAGAAGAAAAAATCGTGGCTAAGAACTATGGTGCGCTTACCGTTTTGCAGGCACTTAATTACATTTTGCCTTTTTTGATTATTCCTTTTTTAGAGCGTACTTTAGGCTTGGAACGTTTTGGATTGGTAATGCTTGCCCAATATTTAATGGCATTTTGTATTGCATTTGCAGATTTTGGGTTTAGTACAACAGCAACAAGAGAAATCTCTATTTTAAGAGAGAAAAAAGAAGATTATTCAACGATTTACTTTAAGGTATTTTGGGCAAGAATGATATTGCTTGTTATCGTCTTTGTTTTACTTATAGCTTTTGTTTTTCTTATACCTAGATTCAGAGTAGAATGGCATATTTATTTATTGAGCTATGGTATCGTTATAGGTCAAACTATTTTAGCAGATTGGTTTTTTCAAGGTATTGAAAGAATGCAGCTATTAACTGTGATAAACGCAGTGGCTAAAATACTTTTTACTGTTCTGCTTTTTGTTTTTATTTCATCACCTGAAGATTATTCATTCGTACCTATATTCAATTCTATTGGTTTCTTAGTCGCTGGGGCCATCATGTTTACTATTAGTTTAAAATATGTAAAATGGCAATGGCCTAATTTCAAAGATTCTACTGCTTTTTACAAGGAAAGTTTTCAAATTTTTATATCAGATATATCTTCTCAATTGACTTTTGCAGCAAATGGGCTTGTTCTGGGCCTTTTTGCAGGAGATTCTATTGTTGGAATCTTTAGTGCTTTTGACCGATTAATGATAGCAGCAAAGAAAATGTATCTTCCTATTTACCAGGCGATTTATCCTTATATGTCTAGAAAATCTAATGATGAAAAAAATAAGATGATGATGAAATTAATACCTGGTATTGCAGGCATAGGATTATTAGGTTTGTTAGGTATAGTTTTTTTAGGTAAATGGATTGTTGAACTACTTTTCAAAGATCCAGACATATATCAAAATGTCAATTTATTACAATGGATGGGGCTGATCGCTTTTTTCACAGGATTGAGTTTATTATTTACGAATCTTTATGCACCGTCTAGAAAATTATTTAAGGAACGAATGAATGTGATGGTAATAGGTACTATTTTTAATCTTGCTTTAGGTTTTAGCATCGTACCATATTTAGGTTTGAAAGGAACAGTTGTTACAGCTATTTCAACAGAATTCGTAATGTTTTTGGCAGCTACCTATTTTTATAAAATGGATATCAAGCAACTATTAAAAACATAAGGGTAAGAGTGGATTTAATGATATACCTTAGCTACAACTTGTATCAATGATTCTTAGAAACATATTCATTTTTATTTATCTGTTTATAACGGTATTGTTATTTTCAACTTTTGAGGCTACGCTAGAGTTATGGCTGGCATTTTTTGGTAATGCAGTTTTATTAACTTTTATTACCTACTATCATATTTTTATCGAGAAATCCTATAGTCCTTTTTTAAGTGCTTATATTGTATTCTCATTTTTGTTCTTTTTAGTCGCACCTGTGACGCAAGCAAATGTTTTAGCACCTCTAGAGAATGGATTGTTTGATCATTATTTCCCTTATAAAGAACATTTATTTCTCAAGGCAAACGGTCTCGTTGCGATTTTTCACATCTGTTTTTTCCTATTTTATATAGGCATTAAATCCTTAATTAAAAAGAAACCATCACAAGTTCCAATTCAAGAAATAAAAATTTCATCACTATTGAGAAATACAGTTTTAATTATTTTAATTTCTGTAATTATCGTTGTAATATCATATCCTTTCATTGTTGAAGAATTGGCAAGGCCAGAATACTTACCATCTAGTTTTTCTCCTGGCGCTCAACTAATCCAAAAGAAAATACTATTTGTCATCCCACTAGCTGGAATTGTTTTATGCAAATATTTATTTGATAAAAAAGGTATTTCTACGCAAATATGGATCATCAACCTTTTTATAATGTTGTTGCTTTTTGTGCTTCTTTTTTATTTTAAGAATCCTTTAGTTGAAAAGCGTAATGCGTTGGGACCAATATACATATTGCTCATTTTCTTATTCTTTCCAAAATTGCTAAATAGCAACGTAAAAATGAGCCTAACACTTTTTATTATTATGATTGTGTTTTTTCCTTTAGCCCAAATAATAACTCATTCAGATTATGGTATTTCTGAAATGCTAGAAAACCCTAGTCTTTTTTCTAATGTGATTGACAAAGGTGCCATGAGCAAAGGATTTATGTCGCTTAACTATGACGCTTTTTGTAACATGGGTATCGTTATTGAAATTGTAGAGGAACGAGGCTTATTTTATGGCTTTCAATTACTTAGTGCGTTTCTATTCTTTATTCCACGAGGCATCTGGGAAGGTAAACCAGATTCTTCTGGAATTATAGTAGGCGATTATTTGATCGAAAAATATGATTATTATTTTGCAAACCTTTCTAATCCGGTGATTGCAGAAGGTTACATGAATTTTGGAATTTTTGGAGTAGTTTTGATGGCGCTTATGCTTGCAATTGCAATGATATTTTTCATGACTTGGCTCAATAGCGCTGATTATTTGAAAAAGGCAGTAGCTTTTTATTTTGCTATGCACTTACTTTTTCTCCTAAGAGGTGATTTCACTAATGGTTATAGTTATTTTGTGGGAACTTTAATAGGTTTGTATGCCATTCCTAAATTAATTATGAAGCTATCAAATTTCTTTTTTGATCAAAAAGTATGGGTATCAAAGAAAAACTAAAATCTAATTTACCGCAGCTGCTTTATTACATGACAGCCCTCATGTTCATAATGCCTATTATTCCAAGAGGAGTTAGGCCAGTTCTAATAGGGATTTATGCATTGTTAGCCATCATTAGCAAGATTTTAGATAAAGAAAATTTTAAATGGAATTATTTTTTATTAAATTCTAGTTTATTCCTATTCTATCTCATTAGCTTACTATATACAGACGATTTTTCTTATGGAATGCGCAAAATCTCCACTGGAGCTGCCTTGCTTATTTTCCCACTTATAATTGCCAGTATGAGCAAGCGATGCTTGACCTATATACTTGCTAGACGCTATCAATTGATGTGGTATTTTATAGTTGCAACCTTAATTCTTTGTGTTGGTGCGTTTATCATTTTTAGCCAGCAGTATAGTTTTGATGAAGTGATACTTCATTTTATCAATATTATAAGAACAGATATTTCGGGATGGAAAATTCACCCTATCTATTTAAGCATGCATATAGGTGTTTCAATAATATTTTCACTTTTTTTAGTTCAGCAAAAGCTCAATTGGAAAAAACTATTACTGCTTATTCTCATTAATGCAGTGCTGATTGGATTCTTGTTAATCATGATTAAAAAGGGACCAATTATTGCCCTAATCTTAGTAGCAGCATATTTAGTTTTAATGTTTAAAAATAAGAATCTATATATAGTTTTTGGATTAGGATTAGCAGGGTTAGTTGCCACTATAATACTTAATCCCAAAGTAAATGAGCGTTTCTCAGAACTTCTGCAAGTTAAGAATGCAGATGCTTCACTGACTAATTCTACTAATATAAGATACTCTATTTACCAGTGTGTTACTAGTGTCGTTCCTGATGCAGGAATATTCGGTTATGGAATAGGTGATGGAAAAAACAAACTTGTAGAGTGTTATCAAGAAGATGCTCAATTTTTAGCCGATAACAGATATAACAGTCACAATCAGTTCTTAGGTATCATTCTCAATGTTGGTTATTTAGGATTACTATTCTTCGCATTATTTTTATTATATCATTTGATCCGAGCTTTCTACAAGAAAAACTATTTATTTATAGCCATATTGCTGTTTTATTGTATTGTCATGTTTTCAGAAAATATTTTAGAGCGTGAAAATGGTGTGTTATTTTTTGCTTTTTTCATCAACCTATTTTTAATGCTAGATCGTAATTATGAAAAGCAAATCTTAAAACCTGTAAATCAAAAAGAAATTTGAAAGACTTGTTTCATATTTCCGAGGATATCTCTAGAGCTAGCGGTGGAGTCCGTACGGTTGTAAAAGATATACAATCTCAATTTCCTGCATCACAGATTCTCACAACATTAAAAGATACTGACGATTTAGAAGCAAAAGCTTTCAATCAAAAAGGACCATGGCTTTATTCTCAAGAACTTACAAGACACTTGAAATCATTGCCAGTCGATTCCATTTTTCATCTTCATGGCGTGTGGATGCATGCACAATATATTGCTGCAAAAATTGCCGCAAAAAATAAAATTCCTTTCATTCTCACGCCACATGGTATGTATGAGCCATGGCTGTGGAAAGAAGGAACGCTTAAAAAGAAATTGTATTTTAAGATGTTGGCTGGTTCCGCTTTCGCGAAAGCGAGATACATTCATGCCATAACACCAGACGAGCAAAAAAACCTTCAAAAGCTATTTCCTAAAGCTCAAGTCGTTTGTATACCTAATGCAATTAGAATTGAAAACATAATCGAACGAGATAAACCGGTAAGACCCTATTTCCTTTTCTTAGGTCGCATTCATCCAAAAAAAGGAGTAAGATTATTAATTGATGTATTTAAGTCTCTGAAATTGCTTGATTTTGATTTAAAAATCGCTGGTCCTAAAAATGAACATAGCACAGAATTGCAAAATTTTGCTAAAGATGATCAGCGCATTCAATTTTTAGGAGCAGTGCGCGGCGAGAATAAACAAAAACTCTATAGAAATGCACACGCATTTATAGCACCTAGCTACTCTGAAGTAGTAGGTATGGTAAACCTAGAGGCCGCAATGATGGGAACGCCGGTAATTACAACGCATCAAACAGGTTTATTACCAGGGTGGAATAACAATGGCGGCATACTTATCGATCCTAATTTTGAGGAACTAGAAAAAGCTATTCTAGAATCTTCAAATTGGGACGATCTTCAACGAGAAATGAAAGGCAAATTATTACGGGACTTTGTTATTCAAGAGTATTCTTGGAAAGTAAATAGGCCTAAATGGCTAGCACTTTACAATTCCATGAAATGAAGAAATTTATTTTTTACTTTTTACTAAGTTTGGTAATAACTAGCTGCTCTAACGACAATTTAGATCAATACAGCTTGCCAGAAATTCAACCTTCTCAAAGCCTAATAAATGAGTTAAGATCTTCACGAAAGAAATTGAACAAGACCTACAATAAAGAGAATAGTACTGTTAAAATCCAATTTCATGGACAGTCTATTGTTTACTCTATAAAGTCTAGCCGTGTAGAAGCAACTTTAGAAGGTGATTTTTCAGATATTGATTTTGAAATTATAAATACAGCTCGTAGCGGTTTACAAGTCCCACAATTACTACCATTAATTGAAGAAGATATTGATGGCAACAGTGATGTACTCTTTTTCCACGCATATGGTGGCACAGAAGCTGGAGAACTTATTCAGTATTTTAAATATCTTAAAGATAATTTTAAAGGAGATGTTATTATTTTCAATCATCATTTATCTGCACCAGATGATCCAGAGCATCATCTGAAACTTACCGAATTAGAGGATAAAACTTCTGCTCAAATGGAAGAAATCGCAAGTAATTACAGTTTTGGTTTCATAGACGTAAGAAACG
>NZ_MAAX01000172.1 GCF_002162835.1 Nonlabens dokdonensis | reverse complement strand
GGTTTTCTTTGCAGTAACATCATTATTCAAATGATTAGAAACTAGCCAATCTATCTTTTCAGACTTAGAAAGTTTTGAGAATCCAGTTACAGGTTGCATAGGTGTAAAAATTGAGCGGCAAAGATAAGGTCTATAACTTATAAGATAGTTCAAACATGACAATGCGTGGTTGTAAAAATGTTTGACGATCTGTGATTAAGAAATCATTAAATGAATTTACTTGTCTGAATCGATTGTCAAATAAGTTAGTACCTGTTAATTTATAAGTCCAAGGCGTGTTTTCTGGATCATAACTTAGGCTGAAAAAGGAGTCATCAAATTGATTATCCACTCCTATACTTTCATTTTTATATAAATTTAAATTATAAGAAAATTCAAATACAAAATCATTTAAAAATTCATAATCTAGATTTGCAGCAAAGCGATCTTGGAAAGTGTTTATAGTATTTATAGAAGTATCATAATTATTAAAAGTCTTTTGATAAGATAATGATAAGGTAGGAAGTTGATCAAAAAGCGTTTTAATAGTTAAACCTATACTGGTATTTTGAGTCTTATTCTCATTGATCTCTTCATTAAGAATTTGATAATAATTACTGAATCTGTGTGAAGAATTGAAGCCATATTTAATATTTCCTAAGGTCTTATTAATAGAAAAATTAGCATTTAACGATTTCTCATCCAGACCAAAGTCGATGTAATTTCTAATCTGATCAATACCTTGCAACACCGTTGTTGATTTTATCCCCTGAATCTGGTTGTTATAGGATAATCCTGCGTTAAGAGATAAACCTTTGTATAAATTAAACTTGCTGTACCGCAAACTATAGCGCTCTGAAATTCTATAATCTAATTGTGGATTACCAGAGGTAACCGCGTTGAAACTGGAAAGAAACAATCGATCTACTAATTGTTGACTATTGGGAACAGAAATATTTCTATTAAAGTTAAAATACAATCGCTCTGAATTTGTGATGTCATATTGAACTCGCAACTTAGGTGCAAAAAACCATTGTGATCTATTTACTTGATCTGTTTGATCAATTTGTTGATTAAAATATTGAAACAACAAACTTGGTTTAAAAGTAAATTTACCTTGCTCCGTCCTTAACTCTGTTCCCAGAATACTTCTAAAAACATTATAATTTAAATCTACGTCAAAACCAGATGGATTAAAGGAGTTTGTAGAAGTATCATCTCGTAATTGAAAAGATGTTGTTTCTAATGTGTTCGGCAAGTAATTACCTGTCAGTGATGATTGTAGTTGCGTATTTGAAGAAATTTTATAATAATGTTTAAGTGTACTGCCTATATTAAAATTGGAATTCTTTAGATCTTGAACGATCTCTACTTGATCGTCTTGTTCTAATGGAATTAAACCGCTCAAAATCAAACGGTCTGTATTCCACAAATAGTTAGAAGTATTATCTTGAACATCTACATTTGCTTGAATACTATAAGTGTGTTTTTTATTAATTTCTGAGGTATATAATAAGTTTGTAGAACTAGAGAAACTTTGGATCTCTGAATCACTTTCTAAAAAAGTATTTTGAACCGTACTTTGAGAAACTAATCGATCAAAGTCTGTGGCGTTATTAAATTTGATGAGTGAATTAATTCTTAAATCTTTAGTTTTACTTGGTTGATTTTTTAAATCTACCTTGGCAATTAAGAACCTGCCATCTTGCTCTCCATTACTTTGCCTATTTTCTTTAAATGGAGTGTCTGTCTGATATTCGTTTATCGTTTGACTAGCTGTGGAAATATTTGCATCATTAAAAATCACGTAACCACTTAAATCTGATTTTTTCCAACTTTTTCTATAACTACCAGCACCAAAACGATCTACGGAATTTGTAAAGTCTCGATTGTTAAGAAATTGTGCAAACTGGTCTGAATTCAATTTAAAATACTCTGTAGGTGAAATATTAAGAATCCCACCATTAAAATCAATGTAATCTTTTGAAGTAAATGATTTAACTCCATTATTGTTCAAATCTCCAATAAAGTTTGCAGCATATTCTGGACTATAATAGAATAACGCAGGATTTATTTTATAACGTTCTTTATAGCCCGCGCCTGCGGTAACATCACCGAAGACAAAACGCTTTTTATCTTCTTTAAGTTTAATATTCATGACCAGCTCATCTGTGTCTTCAAACTGTTTGAGCATGGCAACTTCACTATAATTATCGAGTAGTTGCACCTCATCTACTGCGTCAGCAGGGATATTATTAACTCCTAACTTTTCATCTCCTGTAAAAAATGCTTTGCCTTCTACCAGCAAGCGTTTTACAGATTTACCGTTTGAAGTAACATTACCATTTCTATCTACTTCCAGTCCTGGAAGTTTTTTAAGAATATCTTTGAGTTTTTTTTCTTGTCCCGTTCTATAATAATCAACATTATAAATAACGGAATCTTTTTTTACATTGAATCGAGATTCTGTTATCAAAAAAATTTGATCTAGCACTTCAGTTTTTCTATTTAAATGGAATGATCTCTGAATATTTCTATCAACTAATACTGAATCGATAACGGTAATATGACCAAGATGCTTGATCTCAACCATATACTTTTTATTCTCTAATTCTTTTACAAATAATCCTTGATTATTTGTAAAAACAAAACTTACTAATTGATTTTCAGTAAGTTCTGTTAAAACTACAAGTGCGTTAGATATTTTTTCACCAGATGCTTTGTCAATTACTGAACCTGAAAACTTAAATTGCTGTGAAAAACATTGTATTGATAATAGAAATAAAAATAAATGAAGTTTTCTCAATTTCAAAAATCACTTATTTTTTTTAACTCTTCATCAGTTATTATTTCAAGATCCTTCGGAGCAAATTTAGGAATATGCTTATCTTCATTATTAATAAACACTTTCTTCGCAATCATTTCGCCTTTATATGGAATATGTACTTTTAGAATTAAACCTGGGAGTCCAAAATATCCCAAGGGACCAAAAGGTAATGGAATATCCTCCGCATACCACAATGTAATAATTCGTTCGAAGGTTTTTTTATATTTTTCGCTATATTTTTTTTGAACTAGAATAGCTTTACGACACTTAATTCCCGAAATCGTGATGGTATCTTTAGTTACAGACAACTTACCAGGATGCTTAAGATTGTAAAGATATTTTTTATTAATACTGATTTCGGCTAACACGGTGTTTTCTTTCAAATCTGTATAATAAGGCTCATTACTACTCATTAAAATGGTATATTTTAGATCATCTCTATTGGAAGGTATCTTTTTACAATTAAAATAAGAAAAATTATCATTTCCTACCAGTTCAAAAACTGTGTTTTTCAGAGTTTTCATTTCTCCGTTAATAAAATTAGTTTGCATATACTCTACTCTGACACTTCCTTGAGCTAAAGAAGTAAAAGAAAAAAGAAAAAAATATATTGAAAAAAGATATTTCATGGCTTAAATTGAAAGTTCCATATTAACCTTTTAAGATTAATATGGAACATTAAAAATTAGTTTAACCTCCTATTATCACAGGATCTAAAGTATTATCTGCACCACCAGCAGCTTCACAAAATCCAATGTAAAATCCGTAAATTCTACCTCTTTCAAAATCCGTCATAAATATTTGTTGTAAAATTGGCATAGAATCTATTTCCGCAGATGATGCTCTATCAGCATATTCCTCACATGATTCTTCATCTAATTCAATCATCAAATTAGATTTAACACATTCTAACTTAGTTGCATTTGCATTCAGAGCAAATCCCGCAATTAAAAAAGCGGAAAACAAAATTTTTCTCATAATAAAAAAGTTTTTTAGTTAATATGAGTACAAGTAAAGTAAAGTAAAGTAAAGTAAATAAACAAGTTTTTTCTTACTTAATCTGAAACACATCTATAAATCTAAAGCATAACAACAATTCAAGGAATCTTTATAAACCGTAGCTTTATTGGTATTTTTTTAGTAAAATTGAGGTCACACTTAATTAAAACTAAGGAATGATCAAAAATTGCATGATTTTATTGGCTTTTGTATTTATAAGTCAAAGTCTTACCGCACAAAAAAACATAACAGTTGAAGATATTTATAGAGGCGAGTTTCGCACACAAGGTCTTCAATCTCTCGCTTCTTTAAACAATGGGACAGAATATTTAATTCTCAATTATAACCGAGATCGCACCCAAACTATAGATAAATACAGCTACAAAACTGGCGAAAAAACAGAGACACTTGTAAACAGTAGCGACTTAGGAATTACTATTCGCGACTATATCTTAAGTGATGACGAGTCACAAATGATGATTATTTCTGAAAGTAATCAAATCTTCAGACGTAGTTCTTATGATAAAGTGCACATCTTAGATCTTGAAACTAATAAACTGACTTTGTTAAGTGACGATCTAGTGAGAAGTCCTTCTTTCTCGCCGGATGGTAAAAAGGTCGCTTACGTTTTTGAAAACAACCTGTATTATAAAGACTTAGAGTCTGGCGCTGTAGTGCAAGCAACCACTGATGGAATCAACAACAAATTAATTAATGGTGTTACGGATTGGGTTTATGAAGAAGAGTTTGCCTTTGTAAAGGCTTACGAATGGAGCCCTAACAGCGAGCAAATAGCTTTTATATCTTTTGACGAGAGTGAAGTTCCTGAATTCTCTATGGATGTTTATGGAAATGAGTTATATCAAAAGCCTTATGTTTTTAAATATCCAAAAGCTGGTGAGAAAAATGCTGTAGTAGCGCTTCATCTTTTTACTCTTGCAACAGGCAGTAGGAAAGAAGTTTCTATGGGAAGAAATGAAGAGTTTTATATTGCACGTATTAAATATTCTCCTAACGGTAAACTAGCGGCTCAATTACTTAATAGACATCAAAATGTATTGAACTTTTTTTATGTAAATCCTGATGGTAAAGCTAGTGTTGCATTTACAGAAACTGATACAGCTTATGTAGATGTGACTGATGATCTTACTTTTCTAGAAGATGGTAGTTTCTTATGGACTAGTGAAAAAGACAACTGGAGACACATTTATTTATACGATGCAAACGGAGAAGAAAAGCGCCAGATTACCAAAGGAAATTGGGATGTGACTTCTTACTACGGTTATGACCAGAAATCAAAACGCATCTATTATCAAAGTACAGAAGATGGTTCTATAAATCGTGGTATTTATTCTATATCGCTTAAAGCGAAAAAGAAGAAAAAACTATCTTCTCAAGTAGGCACCAACCGTGCATCTTTCAGTAAAAACTTTACTTACTACATCAATACATTCTCAAATGCAACTACTCCACCAGTTTATACCTTAAACAATGCAAAAGATGGAAAAACAGTTCGCGAGATCAAGAACAATAATGATCTTAAATTAAAGCTTAATGATTACCAAGTTGCTCAAAAAGAATTTTCTACGATCAATATTAATGGAAATGATTTGAATATGTGGACTATGAAACCGAACGACTTTGATCCTAATAAAGAATATCCATTATTCATGACGCAATACAGCGGTCCAGGATCACAATCTGTGGCAAATAGCTGGTATGGTGCAAATGACTTCTGGTACAGTATGCTAGCTAATCAAGGTTATGTAGTTGTTTGTGTTGATGGAAGAGGTACTGGTTATAAAGGTGCCGACTTTAAAAAAGTAACGCAAAAAGAACTAGGTAAATATGAAGTAGAAGATCAAATCGCCGCTGCAAGAAAACTTGGAGAGATGAATTACATCGATGCAAATCGTGTAGGGATTTGGGGCTGGAGCTATGGTGGTTTTATGAGTTCTAACTGTTTACTTCAAGGAAATGATACCTTTAGTATGGCCATTGCAGTTGCACCAGTAACCTCGTGGAGATTTTATGATTCCATTTATACAGAGCGTTACATGACTACTCCACAAGAAAATGCAAGTGGCTATGATGAAAACAGCCCTATCAATCATGTAGATAAATTAAAAGGAAAATATTTACTCGTTCATGGTAGTGCAGACGATAACGTACACGTACAAAACACCATGAGAATGGTAGAAGCGCTGGTACAGGCAAACAAGCAATTTGACTGGGCAATTTATCCAGATAAAAACCATGGCATCTACGGTGGAAACACTAGAATCCATTTATACAATAAGATGACCAGTTTCATCAAAGAAAATTTATAATAATTACAATCAACTAATCTGAAATACTAAACTTAAATTATGGAATATAAATTTGGTGGTTCTATAACGAACCAGAAGACCGTACTCGGCCATCCATCAGGACTTTTTGTTCTTTTCTTTACAGAAATGTGGGAACGTTTTTCCTATTACGGAATGCGTGCATTACTTGTACTTTTCTTAGTAGCCTCTGTATTTGATGAAGGATGGGGCTGGGATAGAGCAGACGCTTTAACCTTGTACGCTTTTTATACTGGATTAGTTTATGTAACTCCCATTTTTGGTGGGTTAATAGCCGATAAAATTACTGGATATCGAAAAGCAGTTGTTATAGGAGCTGTATTAATGACATTGGGTCATGCATCTATGGCTCTAGAAGGTCTAACTGGAACGTTCTTCTATTTAGGATTAGTTCTATTAATCATCGGAAATGGAATGTTTAAACCTAACATTTCTTCAATGGTTGGAAAACTTTATAAAACAGAAGACAAAGAAAAAGACGCTGGATATACCATATTTTATATGGGTATCAACGCAGGTGCCTTCTTAGGCATATTGTTGTGTGGCTACATAGGAGAATCAGTAGGATGGCATTATGGTTTTGGACTTGCTGGAATCTTTATGTTTATAGGAATGTTACAATTTTATTTTGCACAAGACATTTTTGGTAAAATAGGATTATCTCCTAAAGAATCTGAAGACTTTGATGATGCAATGGAAGATGCATTTGAAGATGTTGAGGATGCTGTTGAAGCAACTATTGATGAAGCAAAAAAATCCAAAGTAACTTCTGACAGATTAATTGTTATAGGAGTTTTGGCATTCTTCACTATATTCTTTTGGTGGGCGTTTGAACAAGCTGGTGGATCGATGACCATTTTTGCAGCAGATTATACTGATAGAGTTCTTGAAGGTGATGGTGGACTCATATTTAAGGTGTTCAATACGCTGTTAACCGTAATACCAATGATCATCATAACTTGGGTTCTAGGAATGTTATTTAGACAAACATATTCAAAGTATGCTCTTTCAAATATCCTTCTTGGATTAGGATTTGTTGTTATTTGGGCTATAGTAATCTGGATGTTGTACCGACAGTTTACTGATCCTGCACCAGAAGTACCAGCATCTTGGTTTGGAATACTTAACTCTTTCTTTATAATTGCCTTTGCTCCTATCTTTTCAAAAATTTGGGAATCAAAGTATAATCCATCAGGTCCTGTGAAGTTTGCAATAGGGCTTATTCTTTTAGGAACTGGTTTTGGTATTTTAGCTTTTGGATCTATGGGAATACCTCTAGGAGCTAAAACAGCATCTGTAAGTATGATTTTCCTAATCCTTGCCTATTTATTTCATACTCTAGGAGAACTATGTGTTTCGCCAGTAGGACTTTCTTATGTAAGTAAATTATCACCTGCAAAACTTGTTGGGCTCATGTTTGGAATTTGGTTTGTAGCAAACTTTATTGCAAATACTGCAGCTGGACTAACTGGTAGATATATTGATCCTATAGTTGAGGATTATGGAATGGCAACCTTCTTTATGATCTTTACCATCATTCCTATAGCCGCAGGAATTATCATGCTTGCTATAAGTAAACTCCTTGTGAAAATGATGCACGGAATAAGATAAAAATTCATTTATATATTTTAACATAAAACGCACCATTACGGTGCGTTTTTTGCTTTTATGATTTTGTAAATTAGCAACATGAAATTATTCCCTATTATTTTTCTATTGTTTTCGGCACTTGGTTTTTCTCAAGTGAACTGGATGACCATGAATGAAGCTCTTGCAGCCCAGAAAAAAGAACCTCGCAAAATCTTAATGAAGTCCTATACAGACTGGTGTCCTAACTGTAAATGGATGGATAAGTACGCTTTCGCGAAAGCGGACATAGCAAAGTTTATCAATGAGAACTACTATCCCGTAAGTTTCAATGCAGAAGGTACAGAAATCATCAACTATAAAGGAGCGACCTATGCAAACCCATTCAAGAAAAGAAACGATCGTGCACAACATCAGTTTGCTGAGTTTATCAAGATATTTGAATATCCTACTTTAGTCTTCTTTGATGAAAAAGGAACAATTATCAATCCAGTAGCTGGAAAATTAGATGCTAAAAAACTAGAAATTTACATCACCATGCTGTCCGATGAAACCTATAAATCCATCAACACTGGTCAAAAATGGAGCGATTACCAGCGTAATTTTGAATATAAATTGCAGGGCGAGTAAACCCAAAAGAGCTTTTCCAAATAACAAATTCTAACGAGCTCCTTTTCTTAAAAAAGGAAAAGTGGGCAAAAGCAGCGCTAGCGAGTTTTGGCCGGTTAGGTTTTACGATCTTAAAATTAATCGTCGATATTAGATATCCTTACAAACGAAGGTTTTTAAAATAATGAAACCTAAAGATATTAGTTTTGAATAGGTAGATTATACCAATCAATCATTTGCCATCATTAACTCCACTGCTCCTACTTCATAGGTATTGAGCAGCTCAACGCCCATTTTATTGCAAGTAATTTTCCAACTTTCTACCACATTTCGGTAATTAGAACCATCTGCTATAATGCGTTTAGGTTGAGTTTCTAGAATCAATCGCTCGAGATTTATTTTAGGTGAATGGGAAAGTAGAACAGTCGCATTCTTGATTGATATATCGTATAAACCGTTTTCATCTATTACTAATAACCGGTTGTTCTTATATTGAATTAGGTTTTTCAAACTAACTAAAGATAAATCTTTATCTCTGTGAGTTTCTATGGCTTTTAATCGTTCTAGACTGTTTAACGCTCGCAAAGAATCCATAACGTGTAAATCTGTAAATAAGGTAGCTTGATCTTGATTACTTAAACTAACCGCACTTCCTGTAGCTTGATGCAGTACCAAAAAAGAATCTTTATCAGTATTTAGCTTTTCATAGCTTTTCAAACCAAACAAAACCACTAAGGACAGTAAACTCAAATGCAACATCCAGTTGGGTTTTTTGAGGTAAAAACGTTCTCTTTTACTTCGCTTAAAATAGGGCAATAAGAAAAGTACAAAGCTAAATAAGGCGACATAAATCAACGCAGTTTTCCAAAAAGTAAGATGAACGTCTTTAACAATAAACGTTTCAAAAGAACTTATTCTTGCCACTGTTTCAATAATAAATTCTAAAACTGCATTTAAAACAGTTGTCAACCAGTCTGTAGGAATACCTAATAATAACAAGAATATTAAAAGTAAAGCTGCTCCAATTATAAATGGCAAAACTGGCAATAACAACATATTACCTAGAATAAACAAACCTGGAAATTGATTAAAATAAAACAAGCTTATTCCAGCAACTCCTATTTGCGCTGCAACAGTGACCGTAAATATGTTCCAAAAAAAGTCTTTTACCTTATTGCGCCATGGCCATAATCCAGCAAGAACTGGCTGAATAAGAACTATGGAAAACACCGCCATATAACTGAGCTGAAAACCTACTTGAAACAATATTCTAGGATCAAATAGCAATAGTACAAAAGCAGACAAAGTCAAACTATGATAAACAGAGCCTTTGCGTTTTAAATTTAATCCTATCGCAACAAAAGAAAACATAGTGACCGCTCGCATAATTGATGGAGACATACCAGTTAATAATGCAAATGACCATAAAAGAAATATAAGTACAACACTTTGAATCCACCTACCATATTTCATTCTTAGGATGCGTTTAGTAAGAACTCTTAGAATTAATAGAATAATCCCGACGTGTAAGCCACTTAACGCAAGAATATGAATCACACCAGCATCTCTAAAGCTTTTGGTAACTTCTGGATCTACATTTTGCCGTTGCCCAAGAACGAGAGCTTCAATCACACCACGCGGATTATCATTCAAACCAGAAGCCTCTAATTTTTCTAAAATAGTAGTTCTCAATCTCAATAAAACTCCTAATTCTTGAGAACCGTTTTCATAACTTAAGATCTTAGGCGTGTCCACATAAATCTGACCATATACATCAATGGATTTCAAATACTTTTTATAATCAAAATCACCTGGATTACGTTCAAAAGCAGGAAGATTCACGTCATCATAAACTGTGAGTCTATCGCCTACTTGAAAATCCAGACTGTCAGATCTTTTGAATAAAACCAACGTATTTCCAGAAACTTGCTGTTGATCTAGAGCTATCACCTCAGCATAAAACCTATCGTTAAACTTATTAGGTGCTAATCGCTGCTTTAATTTAAGTTGTAAAACATGATCTTGACCTTGAACTTGTTTATGAATAAAGTGATCGTTTGATAATCCATTTTTATTTGAGAATAGCAAAGCTCCAAGACTAAAGAAAAATATATAGGTAGAAGTGGCAAAAATGAATTTAGGTAAACGGATAAATTTAGAGAGCACGATGATAATCGCTATGACGCTAAAGCAAATCAAAGTACAAACTAAAAAAAGAGAATCATCCATTTCTAACTGATGTTGAAATATAATTCCAACGACTAGGAAGAATAAAATTCTATAAAATGGATAGTCTAGCCAGCGCATGTTTAAATATAATCCATCTTAGCTAATTGATTATCACTATTTAATAATAATTCAAAGCGGAAGTTGCAAATTTCAAATTGTTATAGTTATAATTAACGAAGGGTTTCGTTTTTAAAACTTTTGTAGATTACAAAGACCGTTATCCCATTCCTAAGGGCAGAATTAATTCTGCCCTTAGGAAATAAGAAATAAAAACTTTGAGATAAAATTTATTTTCGATTAATGAGAAACAATGATTAAAAGCTTTCAACTTAAGTTGATGTTGATTTATCGAAGTAATCTATTTTTAAAACATTGTGATTGGTTTAAAACGAAGCCGCTCTACAACTTCTTGACCAGTCACAATTCAAATTCGTGTTCGAGTTCAAATTCTTAATCAATCCTTCCTGCTCTTAAAAAAGCATTGAGCCAGTAAGCTTCATTTAAGGTAGAAGTAATTACACCTCTAGAGGTAGTTGAATGAATAAATTCAATTTCGGCAGGTGTAACTCTTGTTATTAGTGCCACATGATTTACTTGTCGTTTGTTTTTACCTGTGGCAAAGAATAAAAAATCTCCTTTACGCACTTCATCTAATCTGATATTATCAGCCTGTGCATATAGAGCACGACTAGTGCGCGGTATCGTTTTACCAGCTTCTTCAAAAGCGACTCCTATGAGCCCGCTGCAGTCCATTCCTTTTCTAGTTGTACCACCATAACGGTATCTCACACCTTTATAGTCCATTGCATTTTCCACTACCTCATCAATTAAATCGGTACTTCTAGCATAAGGTTTTACCTCATTATCTTCAGTCTCTTCTTCATCAGGTTTTCTTGGTTTGACTCTACTATCATTTCCAGTTGCAGGACTCTTCATTGTTCTTCCTTCCATACGAGCTGCTTCTTTTTTGGTAGTGACAACGCGTGGCTTTGAACTACCACAGGAAGTAATACTTAGTGTAATTGAAGAAAACAATGTAAGTAAAATAATTTTTTTTGAAGAATTAAGATATGTCTTGTGAGGTAGTATGGTCTCGCTTTCGCGAAAGCGGAACTTTAAAAAACCTCTCCCGTATTTATAACTAAAGAGTAAGCGTTCTAATAACTTCATTCTAATTTTGAATAGCTTTATAAATAAGACTTGCTGTATTCTCACTGGCACCAAGACCGCCTAGTTTTTTTTCTAAATCATAGTAATTTGCAAAAATACGGTTGCGCTGTGTTGAGTTTAAGATGAGGTCTAGTTCTTGTTTTAATTTTTGAACATTGAAATCATTCTGAATCAACTCAGTTACCACTGGTTGATCCATAATTAAGTTTACCAGCGAGATGTAGTCTAATTTCACGACACGTTTTGCAATTTGATAACTGATAGAACTACCTTTATAACAAACCACTTGAGGAACTTTAAACAAGGCAGTTTCTAAAGTAGCAGTTCCTGAAGTAACTAATGCAGCATGGCACAAGCTCATTAAATCATATGTGCGATTCATGACCAATGTCACCGGATAGTTTTTTAAATAAGAACTATAAAATGACGCCTCCTGACCAGGTGCTCCTGCGATTATAAATTGATAATCTGGATACTGAACTACCATCTTTAACATGACCGCCAGCATTTTTTTTATTTCTTGCTTGCGACTTCCAGGTAACAAAGCGATTAATGGTCTATCATCGAGATTGTATTCTTTTAAAAACGCTACGTGATCTACTGGTGGTCTTTGAGAAATAGCATCAATTAATGGATGCCCGACAAAATGAACCGGAAACTGATGTTTTTGCTCATAAAAGTCCTTTTCAAAAGGTAAAATCACATACATCTCATCTACATCTCTCTTTATGTCCTTGATGCGACCTTCTTTCCATGCCCAAATTTGAGGTGATATGTAATAGTGGTTGCGATATCCTTCTATGCGCGCCCATTTCATGATCCGGAAATTAAAACCTGGATAGTCTATGTAAATGATTACATCAGGATCAAACGACTTGATGTCTTTTTTGCAATTACCTATATTTTTGAGAATAGTTTTGAGATTGCTCAAAACCTCAACAAAACCCATGAAAGCAAGTTCTTTGTAATGCTTCACAAGAGTACCGCCTTGCTGTTGCATTAAATCGCCACCCCAATATCTAAATTGAGCATTTGCGTCCTTCTTCCTAAGCTCTTTCATTAATAATGAACCGTGAAGGTCACCACTAGCTTCACCAGCAATCAGATAGTACTTCATACCATAAAATTAAAAATGAATCCTGCGATTGCAGCAACTATAGTTGCCATAAGTACGCCTCTAGCCTCGTAATGTTGAATAGGTTTTATAAAATTGCCCAGCTTGCCAGTGAGAAAAAAGAAAAATAAAACCAAATTGAAAACTGCTCCTAGTACGATAAGTTTTCCCAAAAAGCCTTCTTGAAAACCGCTTCTAATAGCATCTTCAAATTCATAAGCAGTAAATAGAATTATATAAAGATAGGTTCCCATAGCATTTGCCAGGAGTCCTAGTATAAATCCTTTAAAAATTTTAGTTCCCAAAATTCCAAGTATTTAATTCGCCTATAAAATGATGAGCTGTGAGATCAAATTGAGTAGGCACTATTGAGATATAGTTATGTGCTAGTGCCCATTCATCTGTGTCTTCTCCTTTGTCATCATTAACAAATTTACCAGTAAGCCAGTAATAATCCTTTCCATAAGGATTGGTACGTTTGTCAAATTCTTCTACCCAATACGCATTTGCTTGCCTACAGATCTTCACGCCTTTAATTTCTTCTTTTGTGGCTTTAGGAATATTGACATTAAAAATCACTCCTTTAGCCATTCCATTTTTTAAAACCTGTTCAATAATTTGTTTTACGTAATTTCTAGCTTGTGAAAAATCTGCATCGTGACTGTAATCACAGAGAGAAAAACCTATCGCTGGAATACCTTCTATTCCCGCTTCCATTGCGGCACTCATCGTACCACTATAGATGACATTAATTGCGCTATTGCTACCATGATTGATACCACTTAAACATAAATCTGGTTTGCGGTTAAGAATTTCGTGACTGGCCATTTTTACACAATCTACCGGTGTCCCACTAGTTGTGTATTCTTTGTGATCATATTCATGTTGTAGGAACTCTTTCACATAAAGCGTATCGTTTATAGTAATAGCATGTCCCATAGCACTTTGAGGTTTATCTGGAGCGACTACAACTACATCACCTAGGTCTCTAGCGATACTTATCAACGTTCTTATACCTTTAGCGGTAATACCATCATCATTTGTTACTAGAATGAGTGGTTTCTTTTTATTTTCCATAAGATTTTTCAGGTGGTTAAAATTAAGTAAATTAGCCTTACCATATAAGATTCTTGCCTTACTTTAACCATCTTTAAAATGGCACGGTTTTTACTTATATAGAAAAAGACAAATGAAGATCCTTATGAATTTCCTTAAAAACAACTTTATTCTAGCAGTTTTTACACTTCTCGTGGCTACTGCAAGTTGTAGTTTCACTAATAATAGCATAGATCCTGGAGACAAAGAGAAAGAGCAGTTACTAGTTAACTTAATTTCTCATGTTTTAAAAAGAAATCACTTTTCACCAGCAGATTTAACTGACGATTTCTCTCAGGATATTTTTAATAATTACATAAAAGATTTAGATCCTGGTAAACGATATTTTCTACAAAGTGATTATGAAGAATTCAAAACCTATGAATATCTTATCGATGATCAAATACGAGATAGCAAAGTAGATCTATTTAATCTTACTTACGATAGACTTGTGCAAAGACAAAAGGAGTCTCAAAAGATTTTTGCCGAAGTTATTGAAATACCATTTGATTTTACTGTTGATGAGAATATCAATACTGATTATGAGAAAATCGCTTATTCTAAGAATAGAAATGAGCTCAAAGACCACTGGAGAAAGATGATGAAGCTTTCTGCAATTGGGACTTATTACGATAAGATCGAAGAGCAAAATGACGAGAACTTTGAAGGAGAAAAGAAAAGCCTAGAAGAATTAGAAAAAGAAGCTAGAGCAGAAATTAAAAAGTCAATGCTTGAAAACTTTGACTTAAATGAAGATGTAGAACGTCTTGATTACTTCTCTTTATTTGTGAATGCCATTACAACTCACTTTGATCCACATACTAATTATTTCCCTCCACAAAATAAAGATCGTTTTGATACCTCTATGAGTGGTAAACTCGAAGGAATAGGTGCACGTCTACAAAAGAAAATGGATTACATCAGTGTACTAGAAATTATTTCTGGTGGTCCAGCATGGAAAAGTGAGCTGATAGAGGTAGGAGATAAAATACTTAAAGTAGCACAAGAGAAAGATACCATTGCTACATCCATAGTAGGAATGAGAATAAGCGATGCCGTAGAACTGATAAAAGGTCCTAAAGGGACTAATGTAAAGCTTACGCTTAAAAAAGTAGATGGTAGCATAGAAGAGATCACGATCACCAGAGATGTAGTGCAAATCGAAGAAACATTTGCTAAATCTCTGATAGGTCAAGATGATGAGTTTAGGTTTGGATTTATCAATCTCCCTAAATTCTATTTTGATATGGAAGATGCCAATGGCCGCGCTGCTGGAAATGATATTGCTCAAGAAATAAAAAGACTAAAAACCGAAGGAATGGACGGTTTAATATTAGACTTGAGAAATAACGGTGGTGGCTCTTTAAGAGAAGTAATTGAAATGGTAGGACTTTTTGTAGGTGAAGGACCGGTAGTACAAGTCGCCTTAAAAGATAAAAGAGTTCGCACATTGAAGGATAGCGATAGTGGTGAAATTTTATGGGACGGACCATTAGTAATTATGGTAAATGAATTCAGTGCCAGTGCCAGTGAAATTCTCGCTGCTGCCTTACAAGATTATGATCGCGCAGTGATCATAGGTAGTAAACAAACCTTTGGAAAAGGTACCGTTCAAGTTTTTGAAGATTTGAATCAATGGGTACGCAATAATCAGTTCGGTGATTTAGGTGCGATTAAACTAACTACTCAAAAATTCTATAGAATTAACGGTGGTAGTACACAACTAGAAGGTGTAAAAAGTGACGTAGTAACACCTAGTAGGTACAGTTATATAGATGTAGGAGAAAGAGATGAAGAATTCCCACTTCCTTATGATGAAATCCCAAAAGCAGATTATTCTAAATTTCAAGGCTATGCAAACCTTGCAGAGTCTATAGAAAAAGCCCAAGAAAGAATCGATGCAAATCCTAACTTTAAACTTTTAGATGATAACGCAAAGTGGTTGAGCGAGCAACGAGATGATAATGAGATTCCGCTTAATTTTGAGGCATATGCTGCTCGATTAGATCGTCTAGAAAAAGAGACTGAAAAGTTTGAATCCTTATCTGATTATAAGAATGACCTTAATTTTGATATGCTTTCTTATGAGAAAGATCTAGTCAAAACAGATAGCGCCTTAGGAGATAAACGTCAAGCATGGATTAAAAACCTTAAAAAAGACATCTACGTTTCAGAAGCGGTAAATGTTCTTAAAGATTTACGCATGAACAATATCAAAAATGCAAACCAAACCAAATGGAGCCTTAAAGATTAATGGCTCATAAGTCCACATCATTAAGCACATTAGCGCTTCAAAAATTCAAAAAGAATTTTTGGGGCGTTTTGAGCTTTATGATCATTCTTTTTTACGCACTAATTGCAGTTTTTGCTTATGTGATTGCTCCGGACGACACAAAATATGCCAATCAAATGCATATTTCTATACACTCTCAGTCACC
>NZ_MAAX01000208.1 GCF_002162835.1 Nonlabens dokdonensis | reverse complement strand
ATAAACGAGTGTACAAAATCTAGTGTTTGGACCTTTTTAACCTCTGCAGGATTGATGGTAGAGCTTACGACATTTAATCTGGTATTCATAAGAGGCATAAGAGACTCAATCATTTCTAGAAATTCCCAGCCATCCATTACCGGCATGTTTAGGTCTAACAAAATAACCTCTGGAACATCCGGACTGACTTTTTTTAATTCTGAATTAAAGTAATCAAATGCTAGTTTACCATTTTCAAAAACTATTAATTCTACTGGAATATCATTTTTAGAAATGAGCATTTGTACAAGACTCACGTAAAGCTTATCATCATCAATAACGCAAGCTTTTTTAATCAATTTATTATTCATTCTAGAACTTAATTGTAAAGCGACTTCCTTTGCCTAAGGTGCTTTTTACAAAAATATCACCTTCTAACGACTCTACTTGATTTTTTGCTAAAAATAAACCTACTCCTCTTGCATCCTTATTAGTATGAAAAGTTCGGTACATATTAAATATCTTATCACCGTTCTTTATCAAGTCTATACCTATACCGTTATCTTCAAACGTAAGTAGCTCTTTATTGCCTTTGCGCTTAGAAGTTACCTTTATTTTTAATTCTCTTGACGGTTCTCTATACTTTATAGCATTAGATAATAAATTATTCAAGACACTGCTTAAAAACGATGGAACATAATAAATACGAGGTAGCTTAGAAAAATTACACTCTATATTACAATTTGTGGAAGCTATCAATTGTTCATTTTCCTCTATGACAGAATCAAAAATCTCCTTAATATCAACTATTTCCTTGTTTCTATGTTGCGTATTAATCGTAACTACTTCGTTGAGGTGTTCTAAGGTCTGACTCAAGCTCGAAGAAATTTCTTTTAAATAGTTATTAAATATGGGATTTTGTGATTCCTCGATCTCATGTGCAAAAGCCTCCAACGTCAATTCAAGATTGCTACTATGTGATCTCAAATTATGTGATATGATATGAGCAAAATGGATTAATCGTTCATTTTGTGACTCTATAACTTGCGCTTTTTTCTCTAACTCTTTCCCTTGTTTTATAAATCGATCTATACTAACAAAAACACCTCTTATACCTACTATCTCCTGAGTTTCTGGATCCCTAAGAAGCTTTGCAGAGATACGTACCCAAAGTTTTTTACCGTTGTAGTCCTGCAACTCTAAATCACTCTCAAAATTTGCACCGTTAATAAAGTTATAAAATCTATTAATAGCCTCACGTGGATTAACAAATAAATTCAATGCAGACCTTACTGTCAGGTTGTAATTATCAGGTAGGCTGAGCACTTTTCTACCTATATCATCCATATAGCAAAGACCTGTTATCATGTTGTAACTGTAAGAACCTGTTTGTGTAGTTCTAGCAGTTTCATTTAAAAAAAAGTCTTTGTCTTGCAACTTTAATTGCAAGTCTTCTTTGGGGTATATTTTCATCGTTTTTAGGGAAAACGTTTTAAATGTCGCAGAATGTGGTTAGGGTCATCCTACTGCACGTGAAAATAGTAAATAACTGATGACCATTTGTAATAAAACACTGAGAACTTTAACTTTTTAATAAGTTAAAAAGAGGTTATACCATTAGGATGAACTAGAAAATTCATTTTAATATCATTTTCGTTATGTTCAATAATGTCAGTAATAGGCTCAAAAAAGGACAGCCCGACTTTAATAACACTTGGTTTACAGTTTTCTAAGAACCTGTCATAAAACCCTTTACCATAACCTAATCTATTACCGTAAATGTCTATTCCTAATAGTGGGACAAATACAACATCGATCTTTGATGCATAAACTTCTATACTATCTTCAGTAGGCTCAGGAATACCGTAGACATTTTTCTTTAACACAGTTTGATCTGTGAGAAGAAAATGGGACATAGAAAAATCGCTAAAATTAGACTTAGATACTACTATATTCTTATCCTTACCTTGAAGGATATGTAAGATATACTCGGTGTTTATTTCATTCTTTTCCTTGATTGGTAAGAAAACATGGTAGGTAGACTTATCCCAAATATTTAGGCTTAAAACTTGATTAGCAATTTCAAGACTCAAAGATTCTATTTCCTCAATTGATAAGGAACTTCTTAAATTTTTAAACTCTTTTCTAAGTACTGATTTAGGCTTCATTTTTAGAAATATGAAAGATGGCATCACCTTGATACACTAGCGGACTGTAATTTACGTTGAGCACATAACCTGCATGAGGAGATTTCACTTTATACCTCAATTCTCCATAAGGATCTGTGATTGTTGCAATAAATTCATTTTTCTCCACCTTTTTTCCATAGGCAACTTTAGGATGTAACAGCCCAGAATATTTTGCTCTAACCCATTTTGAATCAGTTATAACAACAGATTCCTCCTGTTCTACCGTAACATTTACATGGGAAGACAACATGTTTAAATAATGTAAAACTCTTATCGCTCCATTCACAGCTGTAGCTACAATATATTTGTCACTTCTATTAGACATTCCTCCTTCAAATAATAGATATGGCTTGCCCATATCTGCACAAGTGGCTCTGAATGTTTTCTTTACATTTTTACCGTGCATAAGGAAAGGGGCATTAAAAACTTTAGCAAGATTCCAAGATTCTATCTCCAGCTGTGAGATTCTTATATGTGGTGCATTAAAACGTTGGGCGCCGCCAGTATGAAAGTCCATGACTAAATCAACATGAGGTAGAATCTCCTGAGAAATCTGGTATGCAAATCTACTTGCAAGTGATCCCGATTTTACACCTGGAAAAACCCTATTGAGATCTCTACCATCAGGAAATTCACGTGTACCACTTAAAAAACCAAAAATATTTAATACCGGTATAGCAATGATAGTTCCTATTTCAGGTTTATTGATCTTTCTAGCTATGATCTGTCTAACTACCTCTATACCATTAATTTCGTCACCATGAATACCGCCTGTTATCAATACTACAGGACCTGCCTTTTTACTTCTAGAAATAATAACTGGCACCTCAACACTTGTAGAAGTGTACAGCTTTGCCATATTAAAATTGAGCTTATAATTTTTTCCCGGCTCAATTATAGTATCAAATATTTTAAGCTTTCTAAGCATTTACACCTTTTTCAATATACTTGATAATTTCACCAGCAATGTTTTTACCAGTTGCTTTTTCTATTCCTTCAAGTCCAGGAGAACTATTTACCTCTAGAACTAATGGTCCTCGACTACTTTGTAAAAGATCTACTCCACATACACCTAAACCTAGGGACTTAGCTGCACTTAGAGCCGTTTCTTCTTCAATCTTAGACAGCACAATATTTTTTGCTGTACCACCACGATGTAGATTAGACCTAAATTCTCCTTCCTGTGCTTGCCTTTTCATTGCTCCTACAACTTTATCACCTACCACAAAAGCTCTAAGGTCTGCGCCACCAGCTTCTTTAATAAACTCTTGAACAATAACTCTAGTTTTCAACTCATTATTTGCATCTATAATAACATCTGCTGCTTCAATGGTTTCTGCAAGATTAACTCCTATTCCTTGAGTACCTTCTAGCACTTTTATTACGACAGGTGGACCATCAACTAGTTTGCATATATCGTCAGTATGCTCTCCAAAATTTGTAAAAACTGTCTTAGGCATGTCTACACCACTTCTAGATAATAATTGTAAACTTTGCAATTTATCCCTACTTCTTACGAGAGCAGTTGAACTTACCGTTGTAAAACAACTCATCATTTCAAACTGTCTCACTATAGCCGTTCCATAAAAAGTTATACTAGAGCCTATACGAGGTATTATAGCGTCTGGAGTAACAAGTCGCTCCCCATGGTAATAAACTGTAGGTTTTTGCTTTTCTAACTTAATATCACAATATAAAACATTAATTGCCTGTGCAGTATGCCCAGCAGCTTTTGCTTCTTCAAGAAGTCTTCTTGTACTGTATAAGCTAGTACTGCGCGATAAAATATTAATTTTCATTTTGTGATTGTAAATATGAGATGTCTTGTAATTCTGGGTCGACGATAAATTTAGAAGAAAGGAATTTGCGGCCTATAAGCACTGGGTACTTCATTTTTTCGCGATTATTTAAAGTTAAGGAGATTTTATAAAGTTTTTTGAATATCCTTATATTTCCTTGCACTTCATATCGCAAGTCTACACTTCCATTACTACTGCGCACACTTGTAATTTTATACTCTTCAAAACTCAACCTTTTTCCATGATACTGCTCATGCTCTTCATCTAGTAAAGTAGCAAATAACACACCATCAATTTCTTCTATATCCTTACAGTGGATACTACTAGTGTAAGCGCCTGTATCAATTTTTATATCAATACCTTGAATTTCTAGCTTAGGAAAATCTGCACGGTCCGTACGACCTATGATAATTTTATTTTTTGTCAATGTATTTCTTTAAGAGCCGCAAAGATGCAATATTCTCTCGCCTAATTTAATGTGGAGATTAAAAATTTGTGTTTTTGTACCGCTTTCGCGAAAGCGAGATCATTTATAAACAATAACCTTGAATTTATAATGAAATGATCACGTTGAGTTAACCTCATTGAAGACTAAATTACAATATTTTAGCAACTAAATTTTCTTAAAGATGAAAGATCTACTAATAGCACTGAGCTTACTATTTTTCTTAACCGGTGTAGCACAACCAGAATTATTAGAATCTGGACCTATGGTAGGCTATTCTGGTTACAGAGAAGTTTTGATTTGGGTACAAACAAAGGAGGTCGCAAATGTTAAAATAGGCTATACCACTTCTGATGGTAACGACATGAAATTTACAGAAACTGTCTCCACTAATAGGAAAGGTAATTTTATAGCAAAATTATATCCTCGAGAGGTAACCTATGGCACTGTCTACAGCTATAAATTATACATAAATGATATTTATGTTCCCAGAGATTATAAACTTGAATTTAGGACCCAATCGCTATGGCAGTACCGCAAAGATCCTCCAGATTTTAAACTAGCTATAGGTTCTTGCACATTTATTAATGATCAAATAGACGACAGGCCTCAACCTTACGGTAGCAACTATCAAATTTTTGACCAGATATTATCTAAGAAACCAGAGTTGATGATATGGTCTGGAGATAATATTTATTTAAGAACTCCAGATTTTTTAACAGCAACCGGAATTAATCATAGAAATAAACATACTAGGTCCTTGAAGGAGTTACAACCTTTATTAGGTAGTGTACATCATTATGCAACATGGGACGACCACGATTATGGGCCTAATGACTCAGACCGTAGTTATGTCAACAAAAAAATAGCTGAAAAAGCATTCAATGATTATTGGGGTAATTTAAATACAAATGCTGCTGGCAATGGTGGTGTAACTCAACATTTCTTATACAACGATGTGGAGTTTTTCTTGCTAGATGATAGGTATCATAGAGCACCTAACCGCGATAAGAATCTCGACAAAGATTATTTTGGAAAGCAGCAAATAAATTGGTTAATCGATGCTCTTACCTCAAGTAAAGCTACTTTTAAAATTATAGTAAGTGGTGGACAGATTATAAGTGATGCCGCTGTCTATGAAAACTATGCTACTTACCCTGGAGAACGTAAACGATTTCTAGACAGGCTAGACGCTGCAAAAATAGAAGGAGTACTTTTCATTAGTGGCGATAGACACCATACAGAAATTTCTAAGCTAGACCGTAAAAATGCATATCCTCTTATAGACATCACTTGCTCACCTCTAACCGCCGGAACTCATAAAAAGCGTGATGAAGGAAACACACTTCAGGTTCCTGAGAAAACATTTTACGACCATAACTTTGGAATCATAGAAATATCAGGCAAGCAAAAAGATAGGCAACTCCTTCTCAAAATCTTTGACGCAAGTGGTTATGAAATTTTTGATTATAAAATAAACTCAAAGGACTTGAAGTATCCTAAATAGAAGAAGCCGTTTCCTTAAAGAAGAAACGGCTCTTTTTTATCTGGTTAAATTACACACGACCGGATCGCATGAGAGAACAATTACTTCTTTTTTGAAGCAGAGTTCTTAGCTTTAGGCATTGCTGCTGCTGGCTTTGAAGTAGGTTTACCGAAATTCTTCGGTCCTTTTGCTGGTTTGTTTGCCATGGTATATGACTTTAAAATTATAGAGTAAATGTATCTAAGATTCTTATTTTGCAATTATTATTTTAGTTAAAAATAAATGCTGTTTGAGTTAAATTTAGTTACCTAAAGCCTGATTTAAATCTGCTAATAAATCTTCTATATCTTCAATACCTACACTCAACCTTATTAAAGCGTCCACAATTCCAGATTGCTCCCGATCCACTTTAGGTATACTTGCATGAGTCATAGTTGCTGGATGACCAGCAAGAGATTCTACACCACCTAAAGACTCAGCAAGAGTAAATACTTTAAGATTCTCTATTACATTAATAGCACTGTCCATTGTGCTAGCTTTAGTCGTAAAGGAAACCATACCTCCATAATCTCTCATTTGAGACTTTGCAATTGCATGGTTGGGATGATCTGTAAATCCAGGCCAGTACACCTTATCTACTTTAGGGTGCTCTCTTAAAAATTGTGCCACTGCCTTTCCATTTTCACAATGTCTTTGCATGCGCACATGTAGGGTTTTAATTCCTCTTAGAACTAGAAAACAATCTTGTGGACCAGGAACAGCGCCACTTGCATTTTGAATAAAGTATAATTTCTTTGCTAGTTCTTCATCATTAATTACTAAACATCCTTGCACTACATCGCTGTGACCGCCTAGATATTTTGTTGCACTATGCATTACGATATCTGCGCCCATATCTAGCGGATTCTGCAAATACGGAGTTGCAAACGTATTATCTACAGCAAGGAGTAAATTATGTTTTTTAGTAATTTTTGCAACCGCTAGGATGTCTATAATATTCATCATAGGATTAGTAGGTGTTTCTATCCATACTAATTTTGTTCTATCGTTAATATGGTTGCTTATTACCGAGGCATCATTCATATCTACAAAATGGAACTTAATGCCAAAGTTCTTGAATACCTTATCAAACAACCTATAACTACCGCCGTAGAGATCACTTGTAGAAATCACCTCATCTCCTGGCATAAGTAGTTTTAAAACCGCATCGATAGCGGCAAGTCCAGAACCAAAAGAAATTCCATAAGTCCCGTTTTCAATACTCGCGTAAGCCTTCTCTAGAGCAGCTCTAGTAGGATTACCACTACGAGCGTACTCAAAATCTTGATGTGCTCCATGACTCTTCTGTTTAAAAGTAGTCGTTTGATAAATAGGTGGCATGACTGCATTATAGGCGGGATCAATATTCTCTTGACCGCCGTGAATTACTTTAGTATTAAATTTCATAATTAGTTCTTAGAGTGGTAAAGCTAGTAAGCCCAGTAAGACTACACAAATTACTGTTTATGAGTTCCTGTTTCCGCTTTCGCGAAAGCGATAAAAACAACCATTATCTTAACTTCATTTCGTAATATTGCGTAATGAAAAATACTTTTATCTATCTGGACAGCTGTAACACTTGTCAGCGCATAAAAGGTGAGCTGGAACTTCCTGATTCTATACATCTTCAAAATACAAAAGAATCACCAGTCACTGAAGAACAAGTAGAATTTTTCAAAGATCAAGCAGGATCTTATGAAGCTCTATTTAATAGACGTGCACAATTATATCGTGGACGTAATCTTCACGAGAAAGACTTAAATGAAGAAGAATACAAAAACCTATTACTTGATCATTACACCTTTATAAAAAGACCTATACTAGTTTATAAAGACATTGCCTATATAGGTAACTCAAAAAAAGTTGTTGCTGCGGCTAAAGAAGCTCTTCTAAATGAGTAAAAGGTCTATAGCGATAATTTGCGGTTTTTTTGTAGCTCTTTTTTATGCTTATAATTTCACAGCTGCAAAAGAGGTAACTCCAGAGTTTATAGGTCCCTTTGGACTCACATGGTACAGAGTGGTAGTTACTTGTGCCATATTCTGGTTGATTTCTTTATTTGCCGGCGTTAAGGAAAAGATACCATTAAGAGAGTTTCCATTAATTGCTCTAGCTGCCTTTTGTGGTGTAGGCTTTAACATGGTCACTTTTATGTGGGGTTTATCACTTACATCTCCCATAAGCGCATCTGTACTTATGGTGAGCACACCTATAATCGTGCTGGTATTAAGTGCCATTTTTTTAAAAGAACGGTTGTTTGCAACGCGTATAATAGGAATTCTTGTAGGTTTCTCTGGAGCAGCATTACTCATTTTTCTATCGACTGGAAAAGGTGCCGAAGCTAGCAATCCTTTGTTAGGTAATGCGCTTATTTTTATAAATGCCGTTTCTTACGCATTCTACATTTTACTAGCTAAGAAACTTACTGCAAAATACCATGTGTTTACTTTAATGAAATGGTTGTACTTTTTTGGAGTTATTTTTATAACACCATTTGGTATTATGCAAGGATTAGAGTTTGAATTTGCCCAAGCAAGTACAGAAACGCTCTTAAACATAGGGTATGTTATACTCTTTGCCACCTTCGGTACTTACATGCTCAATATAATTGCTATTAGGACCTTAAAACCTAGTGTTGTTGCTGTATTTGTATATTTACAACCTTTACTAGCGACTCTTATTGCAGTAGGGTTAGGGAAAGATATGATTACGTGGCAAAAGGCAGTCGCTGGACTATTAATTTTTACAGGTGTCTTTTTAACTGGACTGAAACGAAATAAAAAACAGTTGCCTTACAAGCAAAATTAATCAGTCAATTGCCTTGTTTTTTCATTAAGATGTGCAGCCCATTGTATACAGTCTAATAGATCATTAAAAACCTTAATTTTCATAGGGACAAATAGCGACTCAAACTTAGCATTTCTACTTTTTATATGGCTATCTACAACAATACCATAACCTTTTAATTTAAATGCACAAGCAGTAAATTTGAACCAGTCCACAGGTTTCACATTATAACCGTTAATCCTGTTAGAAATATATACTAAGTCACTACTATTAGATTTGTAGAACTCATTAACCTCAAGTATAACATGCTTTGCAAATTCCCACGAGAAATTAACTCCTTCATTAATTTCTGATACAACAAATCCATCAAAAAAGTAGAAGCATCCCCAAGAATAATTTAATTCCTTGAGCACTTCACTGTACAATGGAGATGTTTTAACTGTAGTCATGTTTCAAAAACTTACTCTATAATAGTAAATTAGTGAACCAATTCCAAATGAGCGGTTTAAATAATAGACATAACCACTAAATAACAGCTTAAAGTAAATATTTTAAGAAATATTTAATCGATAACGGTATCATCATGTGGCACCTGCCCATGAGATCTCATATCCTGCTTAGTCAATATTTTAAAGTCCTTGGACTGTGGGAAGTTCTTGATCTTCTCATGTAAATCTGGATGGAGCGCAGTGATTTTACGCTCTCTTAAATTCATCCAGGCACCTGTCATCAAACCGCGAGCAACATTACGACCTTTGTAATCATAGAAGTTATGCCTAAAACTAAACATGCTTCCATCTTCACTCATGCCAGTCACCTCGCAACTCACAGTAATTGGTTTTCCTTGATGGATTTCTTTAAAATAGTAAATGTTCTCATTAAAAATAACGGGACCAGTTTCATACTGAGCCATTTCTCTCTGTCCGAAGTCATTTTCAATTAAAAAAGCCATGCGCGTGTGGCTCATAAAATTTTGATAGGCACTGTTTGCCATATGTCTATTTGCATCGAGGTCGCTCCACCTTACGTCAAATTCCTTTTTGTACATCTATAATTCTCTTTGTCACAAATATATTTTATGCGAGCATAATAATATGGTGGTCTAAGAAATTTTTATGAGTCTCGCTTTCGCGAAAGCGATAAACCGATAATCACATTCTTAAGAAATGGGTTTTAATTTCTTCATAGCTATCCACAAATAATAAGCGGTGATGATAGTAGAAAGAACATCTGCAATAGGGAAACTAAGCCACACTCCTAACTCACCATAAAACTTAGGTAAAATCAATACTAATGGTAGTAAAATAAAACCTGTGCGTAACAAGGTCAACAGTAATGCTGGAATGGCTTTTCCTATGGCTTGATAATAAGCTGAGCCTATAAGTTGAACTGCAATTATAGGAACAGCGATGAAAACTAATTTTAAAGCAAAGGATGTGGCTTCTATAACCTGTATATCTTTAGTGAAGACACTTGCAATTTCTTTTGTAAAGAAAAAGAGACTTAAAAATATAATGACTCCTAGTCCACATGCATATTTAATAGATGTAAAAATAACTTCTCGCACACGATCCCAATTTTGTGCGCCATAATTGTAACCAGCAATAGGTAAAAAACCTTGTGTAATCCCTAAAACAGGAAATAGAGCAAACATCATCATTCTTCCTATAATACCAAATACCGAGACACTACTCTCGCCACCTAACTCAAAAAGGACGTTGTTCAATATTAAATATAGTACACTGGTAGTAGCCTGTCTAGCCAAAGTAACAAAACCTAAGGCGCCTATTTCATTTATTATAACCCATTTAAAGATAAAGTGCTTCCAGCTACAAAGCAGTTCACTTTTACCAGAGAGAAAGAACCAGCCCACGTAGGTTAAACACAACCCATAACTTATAGTAGTCGCCCAGGCTGCACCTTCCATTCCCATTTCTAATCTATTTATTAAAATATAATCCAATAGCAAATTACCTACTGATGGAATAAGCATAGCTATCATTGCATGAGTAGGTGCGCCTTCTGCTCTTATAACGTTATTTCCCATCATGCATAAAGCTAGCATAGGAATACCGTAGAGAACGATGCGGTAGTACGTTTTTGCAGGTTCAAATATGTCTCCTTTTCCACCAAAGGCAGGCACAAGATCGTTGATGAAAATAAGACCTACACCTACCATAACTGTAGTGATAAGAACGGTAAGCGAGAGCATGTTACCAAAAGTTGTTTTAGCCTTTTCAAGTTTATCTGCACCTAAAGCTCTGGATATCATACTTGATCCTCCTATTCCTATAGCCATACCTAATGCGGCAATAAAAAATGAAACCGGTAACACAACGTTAATAGCAGCAATAGCTATAGACCCTATCCAGTTACCTACAAAAATAGTATCCACTAAAATATTAAGTGACATTACTAGAATACCTATAGAAGCAGGAACTGCTTGCTTGATCAATAGGCTGGTTATAGGCTCTGTTCCTAAGAGTTGAGATTTATTTGCTGGTTTAATAGACATATGTCGTAAAAATACTCTTCTATTTGGGTTTAACCTATTTAACTGTAAAAGGCTTTTCAGTTATTGAAAAGCCTTTTAAAAATAATTAAAGTGTACCTATATAAATTAGAAAGTTCCTATAAAATGACTTCCTTCTACATTGATTAATTCTGCTCCTTTAGTTACATTTCCAGTTTCAGTATCAATAATATATATGTTACCATTTTGTCCTACTGGAGCTTGTGTTACATATATATCTGTCCCATCTACTACAAAGCCTTGGTACTGGAATAGATAAAAATCTGGGTGGTAAGGAATTGCGTCTATTTTCTGTGCTGTTCTCGTATTTAAGTCTGCTATTGCAAAGAACCCTTGAGCGCCAGCAGCTCCTTCAACAGATCCAGCATGGCGGTATGCAATTACAGCTTTACCATTACCTGCAGGTCTCCATGCTAGAATATAAGCGTCATTTACACCTAGAGCTTCGTCTAAATTGAAATCATAAGTAGAGTCATATTCATTATTTGCATCTATTTTTAAAATATGGGAACCTTCTGGATCACTTTGATTTGCTTGATAAACACTACCATTATATAAAAATGCATTGATACTACGATATCCGTTAGTATTACCATGGCCTATTGTAGAACTTATAACTGTAGGATTGAGTAATGAAGGATAATCTAAAACAATAGTTTTAGAACCCAATATAGGATAATCGCTATCACCTTCGGCAGTGGCTGGGTTTACTTTGCTTAAGCGAGCGCCTATATACAACTTATCTCCGGCCGCATTTAATACTGGCATATCAATTCTTGAAATATAATAACCAGCAGCCTCTTCTTGAGCAGTTAAAGCTACACTATGCTCTTCAAAACTATTGATTATTGAATTTTGTAAATCTAATGTGACTACACCTATAGTGGCATCTGTTCTTACGTAATCGCCATTTGCATCAAACTCATTTTCAGTAGAAACGTATACCGCTGCACCGGTTTGATCACCGTCAAATAATTTGATCCACCTAGGAGCTGTACCTACATATGGAGCTATACTTATTTCTGATCCTGTGGACATGAAGCCTTGCCCACCATTTACGGTATATTTAGTATAATTTCCTCCAGTATCACCTGCATAACTTATATTGAAAATAGTATTGCCATCTTCAGAAGATTGTAATCTCGCCGTTCTATTTGAAGGAACTATAAAGCCGTTATCAAAAGGCGCAATGGACACACTAGGGTCTTTGGCCTGTTCTTTGGTGACAGAGTAAATTAGTGTCCCGCCATTTCCATCTCCTGGATTTTCACCCATTCTAGCTCCTGCAACGGTAATCCATCTTGAACCAGGATCTAGCCCGGGATTTAATGTATCATTATAATCATCGCTGGAACAAGAGCCCAACGATCCTACAATTATTACAGTCGCGACGTATTGTTTGAATTTTAAAAAAGTAGAAATCATTTGTTATTGATTAAAAATTATTAATTGAATAGTTGAGTTTAAAATAAAATGCCCTTCCAGATTTTTGAACAGATAGATTATCATAAACAGGTCTGTTAAAAATGTTTTTAACATCAAGACTTACTACAAGTTTCTTGTTTGGAAACACATAACTTAGCCCAAGATCTTGTACAAATTGTTCTGGAACCTTAAAAAAGTCATCACCTACTGTATTTGCTCCTTGGGAAGTGAGATATGAAAAGTCATCTGTAAAATATATCGAATAGAATAAATTCAAGTGAGACTCTTTTTGAATCACATTTTTCAATGAATAACTGAGTCCACTATTCATTGTTAAAAATGGTGTATTAGGTATTTCAAACTCAGTTCCAGATGCTGTTGTCGTAGTTAAATCAAAACGAGAAATATTGAAGTTAAATCTAAAGTTGTTTTTGTAGGTATAATTCAATTGAGCATCAATTCCTTTAGATTTTGCATTACCTTGATTTACATACACAATTAATTCATCATCAACATTTAAAGAGGTTTCAATAGGTAACCCTATTCTATCTTTAATATTTCTAATAAACATGTTAGTAGATATGGTGAATGCATGTTTATTAATTTTAAACTCCCCAAACCTAAACCCTAAGTTATAGTTGTCACTAATCTCTGGTCTTATAGAAGAATTTGCAACAACATTATCTCCATCGTTACCGAAAACTTCGGTTTCATTAGGTAGCCTAATAGCTTTCTCAGCAGAGGTCAAAAGTGTAAAATCTGGAGTAATCGCGTAGGAGGTGGCAAATCCATAACCTTCAAAATTATTTTTACTGCTTACAACTTCATCAACAACAACGTCACTACCGTTTGAGTCTTCTACAATCTCAGGATCTGTACTAGTGGTTTTTTGCCGGTAATGTTTACCAAATATGCTGGCTTTAAATCTTTCTTGAAATGCCGACATTTCATAGGTCATGGCATAAATATTCTTATACAAATCTCTAGTTCCTTGAAATGTGTTTTCTAGAACTGACTTTAAAGCATCACTATCTTCTCTATCTATTCTGTTGTAAATATGATTAAATAAGATCTTGTGGTGGTGATTAATAGTAAAAGAAAGACCTGTTCTAACCGATGCAACATTTCTTTTGATTTTTGCTAAGGTAGGACCACCTTCTTGTTGTGAACCCCATGTATACTGATATTCATCACCCCTAAAATCTATAGCTCTTTCTCCATTCCAACTATAAGCCCAGGCTACGGTATCATTTATTGACCTATTTCTGGCACCATACAATGCATTGAAATTTAAATTTAGTCCTTTGGTTAAAAGATCCTTTTTCTGATAAATTACATTTGCTAATAGCGCATCAGATTCAAGAAATCTATCTTTATAAGGTGTAATAGTCATAAAGGCACCGTGTTGCACCTCTTTATAATCGTCTGAAGCAGTAAATCCAACTAAAAATTGATCGGCCCATTTTACATTTGTGTAGCCCACTTGAAAAATCCCGCCAGTAGAGCGATAGGCATCATTAAAGCGCCTAGCTGTGATGGGTGTTTGTACGCCTCCTATTCCGGTTACTACAACACTTCTACCAGAAACTTTATAATCATTATCTGAATAATTATAAAAAGCAGATCCTTTAATTGTAAAGCCAGAGTTCTTAAAACGATAATTACCATTAAAATTAGACTGTGTGGTATTGAATGATCCGTATGAAACAGATGCATTTAAGCTATTTGTAGCCTTTTTATGAAGTACTATATTTATAGCACCTCCTAAAGCATCGTCAGATAAATAACCAGGTACAACACCTTTGTAAACTTCAATGTTTTTTATCATTGAAGTTGGTATGCTATTTAAGCTAAAGGAAGATCCGTATGAAGATATAGGTATACCATCGATAAATATTCTTATAGAGCTGCCGGATAATCCATTCAAACTATAAGTAACTTCAGATCCTAATCCTCCATTTTGACGAATTTTTACACCTACAGATGTATTCAATAATTCATTAGTTTGAATGTTTCTAAAGCTAGCTTCCTTTGTTTCTATAAGATTTACAGCAAATCCTCTTTCTTCTACATTACGCTTATGCGATTTACCTGCTATATGAACTTCATCGAGACCTTCGACACTCTCTGACATGATGAATTTAAACGAAGTATTTTGGGCAGTGCTATTTTCATTGATTTCTATAGTTTTACTTACTGTCTTATAACCGATATAGGAAATCTTTATAGAATATGTGCCTACTGGAATATCCTCAATTACAAATACCCCATCCTCGTCACTTGTAGCTATCTGATCATAGTTATCAAAAATTACAACGGCTCCAAATATCGGTTGATGGGATTCATCTAAAATATTACCTGTAAAAGTGACTGTATCTTCTTGAGCATACATGGAAATAGATAAAAAGATAAACACTAAGAACAAAAAATACTTCATTTATTTAGACTGAATAAAAATAATTACATTTGCAAATGTATTCAGTTTAGAATGATTCTTAATAACGTAAAAAGGAATTATAACAACGTAAAAGGAATAAATGGAAATAAGATTTAAAAGCTCTGAGTATAACGAAGATGAAGTGGTGAAATCGTTTCAAACCGATTTTAAAACTTCTCACCTCATTGAAGATGAATATAAAAATTTCAAAAAGGGAGTTACCGGAGGTGTAAAAGAATTTCAAGTGAATAACATTTTAGCTTTTTTTCAGAATTACACAACTGATAAACCTCACGATCATACACTACAAGTGGTTCAAAATGAATCACTTTTTCTTCTTCAGTTTGTTATCAATGGTAATTTCTCTATTTCAGTAGAAGGTGAAAATCAAGATTTTATTACTATCAAGCATAACAAATACAATCTGTTATATCTTCCTGCTTCAAAACATTTATTCACTTACCACAATCAAAATAAACAGATTTTAAACATTTACTTTACAGAGTCGTTTTTAAAACAAAAAATGGATTTAGCATTTATAAAAAATGCTCCTGATTTTTTAAATGCCAAAAGAAATAAGAAATTATATTCATTCTTCAAAGATGGCCTATACTTGAACACACAACTACGCAATATTGTAAATGAACTGCTCAATTGCTCATTTGATGGAATCACAAAAAAATCTTACTTAGAGTCTAAGTTAACCGAGTTAATATTAGTCTCTTTGCATACTGAAAAACCGCGATTAGAAAAGTTTAAAAAAGAAGATTTAGAATCTTTATTGGTAATAGAGAACTATATCAAATCACATTTAAATGAAGAATTGAATATTGAAAAATTATCATTGTTAGTTGGGTTCAATACTTCAAAATTTAAAACTCTATTCAAAGAACATTATGGAATGCCAGTATTTAAGTATATAACTTCAGTACGCATTGAAAAAGCTATAGAACTCATTTCTAAAAACAACTATACTATTTCTCAAGCATCATATGAGGTAGGCTATAAAAATCCGCAACATTTTACAGTCGCGTTTAAAAAGAAACTAGGATATTTACCTAGTCAATTAATTAAAAGTTCTAA
>NZ_MAAX01000193.1 GCF_002162835.1 Nonlabens dokdonensis | reverse complement strand
TGATGTAGGTGTTATTACAATTGTAGATTTTGACAACTACCGTCAATTTCAAGATGATTATAATACATTTAATCAAGCAGATGCTGAAAACCAAATGAAATTGGAGCAATCGTTAAGCACTACTTTCAACGAAATGGTAGCAACTATGCCTAATTATTTGAAAATAGATGATGTATGGATGCGTTAGATGACATCCGCAAAGAAATCAAAGAATATGAAACCGAGATCAATGATCCTTCAATTGATAATGAAGAACATTTAGAAAACCTAGAAGAGATCGATGAAGCGATGTATGATTTTAACAAAGAGCTTTTAAAAGCTAGAAAAAAGTTTGATGAAGAAAATTTAGATTTATTAGAAAACTATATGGAAAGCTTAAATGAAGGTTTAGAATATTTAGATAAATAATTAGACTCGAAAAAAGCAATATCAAGAAACCGTGCTTGCGCACGGTTTTTTATTGCCTCAACCTAAATTGAATCTTACTCCATTCTCTCATTAGAAAACCTAGAATAATACCATGTTCTAGATTTTTCTCTTGTACGTCGGCCAGATAATAGAGTTGTTGTAATTTAGGATCGCTATCCTCCATCGCTTCATTTAAGAGGGAAATTAGCTCGTCCAGAAATACTTGTGGTTCATTAATTTCAATAGCATTAAATCCAGAACGTTCTAGGTCTTTATTTACTTGGCTTTTATAAACCATAAAAACATGATGTCTATCCTCTAATTTATCCTTTAAAACTGCAAGCTTTTCTGACATAATAAGACTTTAAAATTCCAAATTTAATAGGTTGCTAACATAAGTCTGCTATTTAAAGTTGTAATCTTACTTGTTGATGATTATTTCGCTTTCGCGAAAGCGAGATTCCAATAAAAGTTACAACTAGAAATAAGGAATTAAACTAAAAGTCTGGCGCTGGAGTGGAGCACAAACCTAACTAGCAGCAAAGAAATAAAAAGAATCAAGATGTTAATCTAAAGATTTCTGCCTGCGTGTAGGAGAACTCAATAGACTATTGAAAAAGAAAAGAGACTCATATATTAACCTAAAGATTTCCGCCTGCGCGGAAATTAGTGCATGACAAGAGAAGAGTTATTTCATATCGCCGAAGATTACTTCCAGCAACAAGGCTGGAAAGCTTTCCCTTTCCAAAAACAAACTTGGGAAGCGTTTCTCTCTGGTAAAAACGGCTTACTCAATGCACCTACTGGAAGCGGTAAAACATATGCGCTTTGGGTCGCGATTGTCCTCAATTACATCAAATCAAATCCTGATTATAAAACTAAAAACAAGAAAGGACTCAAAGCCATCTGGATCACACCGTTGCGATCGCTTTCTCAAGAAATTGCTCAGACTTCCCAAAAATTTGTTGATGGCATAGGATTGCCATTTACGGTAGGAATACGCTCTGGTGACACGACCACAAAAGAACGAGCTGCTCAAAGGAAGTCCATGCCCGATTTATTGATTACTACGCCAGAGAGTTTGCACCTACTTCTTGCTACTAAAGATCATAGTAAAATCTTCAAAGATTGTAATGCTATTATTATAGACGAATGGCACGAACTGCTAGGCACAAAACGCGGCGTTCAAATGGAATTAGGACTTTCGCGACTCGCAGGCATCAATAAAAGTCTTCGTGTTTGGGGAATTAGCGCCACCATAGGTAATCTCGAGCAAGCTAGACAGGTTTTATTAGGTGTGGATTCGGCACGCTTTCGCGAAAGCGTACTTATCAAAGCAAATCTGAAAAAAGATATAGAAGTGCGATCGATAATTCCATCGTCTATGGATAAATTTCCATGGCGCGGTCATTTAGGTTTGCATCTTTTAGAAGACGTGGTAAACATTATTAATAGCAGTAAATCCACATTAATATTTACCAATACAAGAGCGCAATGCGAGTTGTGGTTTCAAGCGATTATGCACCAGCATCCAGAATTTGCTGGCGAGGTAGCGATGCATCATGGTTCCATAAATAGAGAAACACGTATCTGGGTAGAAAATGCGATTAGAAATGAGTCGCTTAAGGCCTGTGTTTGTACGTCATCACTAGATTTAGGAGTAGATTTTGCTCCTGTAGAAACTATTATTCAAGTAGGCGGACCCAAAGGTGTTGCTCGATTTTTACAGCGTGCAGGAAGATCTGGCCATAGACCTGGTGAGACTTCGGTAATTTATTTTTTACCAACACATGCATTAGAATTAATTGAGGCCAGTGCTTTACAAAAAGCCGTAAAAACTCAAGCGGTAGAAGATCGACTGCCTTATTTGAATTGTTATGATGTTCTCATTCAATATTTATGTACACTTGCTATCTCTGGCGGTTTTTATCCGCAGGAGATATTTCCAGAGGTAAAAGCTACTTTTTGTTATCAAGAACTTACCTATGAAGAATTTCAATGGTGTCTTAATTTCATTGTTTATGGAAGTTCTTCCCTAGGTTCTTATGACGAATATAAAAAGGTGTCCATAGATGAAGATGGACGTTATTTTATTGATGATCGAGGTATCGCCATGCGTCACCGTTTACAAATGGGGACTATTGTTACTGGCACTGATATCACGGTAAAATATGTTACTGGTGGCTACATAGGTTCTATAGAAGAGTATTTTATAAGCCAGCTATCTCGTGGCGATGTGTTTGTTTTTGCAGGTAGAACTCTTGAATTTGTACGCTTAAAAGGAATGGTAGCACAAGTGCGCAATTCTAAAAGAAAAAAAGGTAAGGTCGTTAACTGGATGGGAAGCCGTATGCCACTCACCTCGCAATTAGGAGAATTACTTCGAGAAGAGATGCAAAATTTTCAAAGCAGCAAAAAGCGAAGTCCCGAAGCAAAGGCTCTTAAAGACATCATTACACGACAACAACGAGAAAGTGTCATCCCGCAAAACCATGAGTTTTTAATAGAAACATTTAAAACTAGAGAAGGATACCATTCGGTATTTTACCCTTTTGAGGGAAGATTAGTTCACATGGCGATGGCAGGATTGATCGCTTACCGCATTAGTTTATTGCAACCTATAAGTTTCTCGCTTGCCTATAACGACTATGGTTTTGAGATTTTGAGTGACCAAGAGTTTGACATGCAAAATGTGCTAGACAACAACCTCATCACATCAGACATGATTTTAGAAGATCTAGAAGCAAGTGTCAATGCCACAGAACTCGCCAAAAGAAAATTTAGAGACATTGCCGTTATCGCTGGTCTTGTTTTCACCGGTTATCCTAACAAAGCGATTAAGGTAAAACACCTTCAAAGCAGCAGCCAGTTGTTATTTGAAGTCTTTAGGGATAACGAGCCAGACAATTTACTGTTTAGACAAGCTTATACAGAAACCTATGAGCAAGAAATAGAAGAATACCGCTTGCGAGAAGCATTTGAACGCATAGAAAAACAAACCATAGTCTGGAAAGCTTGTGAAAAGCCTACTCCTTTCTCTTTTCCCATCATTACAGACCGCTTGCGCGAAAAGTTAAGTAGCGAAAAACTTGCTGATCGCATTAAGCGCATGCAAGTCAAATGGGAATAACATTAATTGCCGGATAAGTATTTTTTAGGAGTAGTACCGTATTTCTTTTTAAAAGCACTGATAAAATGACTTCCAGTGCTGTAACCTACTTTTAAGCCTACTTCATTTACATTATACTGACCGGTATCTAACAATTGTCTCGCATAATCCATCTTGTGATCTAGGGCAAAACCATAAACGGTGTCGCCATAAACTTCTTTAAAACCCTCTTTTAATTTTTTAAGAGATAGACCTATTTCCAGCGCAAGATCTGGCAATGATGGTAAATCGATCATGCGCTCGATCACTATTTCTTTAGCACGTTTAATCTTACGCATATTTTCCTCGTCGGCTAGGAATGGGCAAGCCTCGAGATCTGCATCTTCTTCTCTATTGAAGTAAAGTGATAACAACTCATAAGATTTACCTTTAAAATACAGTTGTTTTATAGTATCATTTAGATTGTAATTCATTAATTGATGCAAGGCAACAGCCATAGAAGGTGATATCTTACCGTCTACATAGTATTTTTTGTCTTTATTTTCTGGACTTAAAAAACTTACGTGTTGTGCATCAGGAGAAAAAAGCGAGTGAAATTTCTTAATTGATATCAGTACCGATACAAACCAGGTTTGAGGAGAAATACTCAAATCCATTGGTAAATCTCTAGATGGATTATACAATAAATAGGAGTTTTGTTCTTTGAGATCAAGTTTATAACTACCTTGATTAAAAGCGAGTTGCACGTTTCCTTTGAGACAATAATGAAATTGTAAAAAGTTACTATCTACATGATGTTCAAAAACGGCTTTATCTTCACTATCATTTTTTAATCTTATCACATGAAACCCATCTTCTATGATGGTAATTTCCGCAGCACCTTTAGCGATGTTTTCCATAACTACTCTTATTTAAAATGACTCTAAATAGTGGTCATATCGCTTTCGCGAAAGCTAAACAACCACTATCAACAGTCTATAATTCAATTCAATAAAACAAAGATAACTCATAGCGACGAAAAAGGAACCTGTAGCGTTATTTTTATAGCTAATGCTCGTTTAATTTTGTCGACTACTACAGAAAAGAATTTATGGCCGCGGCAGCAGCAAAACATCATACATTTTACGCAATAGGAATTAGTTACCGCAAGGCAGATGCCGAAATGCGTGGTGCATTTTCCTTAAGTGCAGATGCTATTGAAAATGTTTTGACTCAAGCTAAGGAAGAAGGAATCCCTTCGCTAGCGGTAATTTCTACCTGTAACCGTACCGAGTTGTATGGATTTGCTCAACATCCTTTTCAACTTATCAAGTTATTATGCGAGCATTCTCATGGAACCGTAGAAGAGTTTGAGAAAATAGCCTACGTCCATAAAAATGAAAAGGCAAATGATCACCTTTTTAATGTAGGAACTGGTTTAGACAGTCAGATACTAGGAGATTTTGAAATTATCGGACAATTAAAACTTGCCTTTAAGAAGTCTAAAGAATTTAACTTGATCAATCCTTATATGGAACGATTGATCAATGCTGTTATTCAAGCAAGCAAGCGCATTAAAACAGAAACAGATTTAAGTAGCGGCGCTACATCGGTTAGTTTTGCTAGCGTTCAATACATTCTTGAGAATTTTTCTAAAGACTCTAGTCAAAACATCACCTTGTTCGGTACTGGAAAAATAGGCCGTAATACTTGTGAAAACCTTATTAAGCACACACAAAATAAGGCGATAACCTTAATAAATAGAACAAAGGATAAGGCAGAACGTATTGCTGGAAAATTTGATCTGATTGTTAAAGACTACGCTCAACTAGAAGAACAAATCGCACAAAGCGATATTCTTATAGTTGCCACAGGTGCTCAAAATCCTACAGTTTCTAAAGATCTTATTTACACCAATAAGCCGTTATTGATCCTAGACCTTTCCATTCCTAAAAACGTGAATGAAAATGTCACAGAACTTGATAACGTGACCTTAGTACATCTAGATGAACTGTCCCAAGTTACTAATCGCACCATAGAAAATAGAGGACATTTTATTCCACAAGCTCAAGAGATTATTAATAATATTCATGCAGAGTTTAAACAATGGCAAGAATCACGTCGTTTTGCTCCCACCATGCATGCCTTAAAAACAAAACTTTCTGCTCTTAAGGATTCTGAAATCAAAGGAAATAGAACAAAAATTACCGACTTCAATCAAGAACAAGCTGATCTTATTGCTGATAAAATCATTCAGAAAATAGCGGGACATTTTGCTAATCACCTTAGGGACGAAGAAGAAAACACAGAAGAAGCCATAGAACTTTTAAACAAGGTTTTCAAGCTGGAGCAATTGAGTTCTTAGTTTCATTTTTTGTTCCCAGTTCCATCTCTCAACCAAAATATTAAGAATTAGTAGTATGTCCAAAGTAATTAAAATAGGAACCAGAGATAGTGAGCTAGCTATGTGGCAGGCAAAAACAGTGCAATCGCAACTAGAAGCATTAGGTCACAAAACAGAGTTGTTTCCTGTAAAATCTCAAGGAGATCTTAACCTTACAGAACCGCTTTACGAGATGGGAATTACTGGTATTTTTACCAAAACTCTTGATGTCGCTCTAGTAAAAGGAGAAATTGACATCGCTGTGCACAGTCTTAAAGATGTCCCTACGCAATTACCTAAAGGAATGGTGCAGGCTGCAGTGATGGAGCGTGCGTCAAGTAAAGACATTTTAGTTTATAAGAAAAGTTTTAATCCAGATGATGAAACAACTATAGCTACTGGTAGTTTAAGACGCAAATCTCAATGGTTAAACATGTACAGTCATCATAAAGTTGTGGACTTGCGTGGTAACGTGAATACTAGGTTATCAAAATTAAAAACCAACACCGACTGGAATGCAGCTATCTTTGCAAAAGCAGGACTCGATCGCATAGGTTTACTGCCTCAACTCAAAACTACCTATGGCTTTGAATACACAGATCTAGACAGCTTTATTCCTGCTCCAGCACAAGGTGCCATGATGATTGCCGCCATGAAGGCTAATACAGAAGTTCTGAAAGCTGCAGCCGCGTTAAATCATCAACAAACTGCCATTTGTGTAGATATAGAAAGAGCTTTTTTACGTGACTTAGAAGGCGGCTGTACCGCTCCTATTGGTGCTATCGCAACGGTAAAAATCGACCAGCTTCATTTTACAGGAACACTTATGAGCCTAGATGGCAAGCAAAGAATAGATGTAACTGATACGATGTCGTGGTACGATAACGTAGAGATGGAAGAATGTCTCGCTTTCGCGAAAGCGCAATCACAAAAAGTCCTTTCTCAAGGAGGAAAAGAATTGATGGCAGCGATTAAAGAATCGCTGGCTTAATAATTTAGATGAATATTAATGATTCTGCCTTTGTAGAATAATTAGTATGTAATAGAATTCCTTACCTTTAAATCATAAAAAATATTACCATGCCTATTCAAGCACCATTCAATCTTAATAAATGGATTGATGAGAATCGAGATCTTTTAAAACCACCAGTAGGAAATAAAAACTTGTATAAAGATGCAGGTGATTACATTGTTATGATTGTGGCAGGACCTAATGCTCGTAAAGATTATCACTATAATGAAACTGAAGAGCTATTTTATCAGCTGGAAGGTCATATTGAAGTTCATATTCAGGAAGATGGTAAAAAACGTACGATGAAATTAGGACCTGGAGATATGTATTTACATCCAGGAAAAGTGCCTCATTCACCGGTAAGACATGAAAATTCTATAGGTCTTGTTATAGAGCGCAAACGCAACAGTGCAGATGCTGTTGATGGACTTTTATGGTTTTGCGATAATTGTAATAACAAGTTACACGAGACTTATTTCAAATTAGATAACATAGAGAAAGACTTTTTACCTCGTTTTAAAGAATTTTATGCAAGTGAGGAGTTAAGAACTTGCGACAACTGCGGTACCATCATGGAAACTGATGAACGATTTACAGAATAATCGCCTTAAAAAACAAAACCCCAAGCTCGCGCTTGGGGTTTCTTTCTTAAAATGTAATTAGGGATTTACATTTTAGGAAGTAGTACAGAGTCCACAACGTGAATTACTCCGTTAGATTGATTCACATCTGCAATAGTTACTGTTGATGTTCCTCCATTTGCATCAGTAATAGTTACTTTACCGTTTTCAAGGGATAATCTTATTTCAGTTCCTGCTACTGTTTTTACAGCCGCAATACCATCGTTTTTCTTAATTAAAGCAATTACATCTTTTGCATTAAATTTTCCAGCGATTACGTGGTATGTTAAAACAGTTTGTAATGTTTTTTTGTTTTCTGGTTTAAGCAAGTTTGCCACAGTTCCTTCTGGTAATTTGTCAAAGGCTGCATTTGTAGGAGCAAATACTGTAAATGGTCCTTCACCAGATAATACTTCTACTAATTCTCCAGCCTTTACTGCTGCTACTAAAGTTGTGTGATCCTTAGAGTTCACCGCATTTTCTATAATGTTTTTAGAAGGATACATTTCTGCTCCACCTACCATTACTGTTTTTTCTTTCTTCATCATACCACTTTGAGCAAAAGCAGTTTGACCGATAAATAAAAATGCAGCTACTAGCGCTAGGCTAAATAATTTTGAATTTTTCATAGTTTTTTAATTTTGTTAATATGTTACTTTAATTGATATACTACGTAAGTACCCATTTGGTTTTTTTACTAACGCGGTTTAACGCAGTATTAACCTAAAACAACATTTTTTAAGAGAGTTTGTGATAAATCTCTATTTCTCAAACTAAGAAAACTTCTAGAATATATTATGATACTTATTTAAACGCTTTGTATTTTAAACTAAGCGTTGAAATTACTTTAATAAAAAACCTTCCTTATCAAGAACAGGTAACGCTGTGAAGTTTTTCTCGCTTATCGTATTAGGTGCCGCCATGAACGTCTTATCATATAAAGTAGGTCCAGAAAAATAAGTAAGTACAAACTCGTTTAAAAATGGAAACACCTCTTCCATAATCAGCTCTACCTTCATGGCGCTTTTTGCCGCGACTAATTTAAAAGCATGTCTCAAAGTAGAAGTTTTGCGACCATCACGGTTTTTTCCTCTACTCATAATCATTACTGATTCTAACGGTTCTCTTGTATCGTTGATCAAGTAAACCATCCAGTCTTGAGAAGTAAAATCTTCGTTCCATTCCTTAATGATAGCGATGTGAACATCTTTCACTACTGGAATTACAATATCTTTTTTCATGCTTTCAATTTATCTTTAATCTGCTTGATGAGTTGGTCTGTTTCCAAGATTTAATATTTCTCATGATACAATATTTCACATTCATATTCTTTTGTTAAGGGCAGAATTAATTCTGCCCTTAAGAAAAGCTTAGATTTAATCTAGTTTCTATAGCTTTAATCAACTCTGGCAACTCCATTATAACATTCATTTCTTCAGTACTTAAAAATACATCCATCCCAGAATTAGTACCAAAACCATCGTTATAATCCTGCTCCTCATCACTTACACTCAATATAATAGGATAGCTGTATTTAGGTAACCATTTAGACCAATACACCTTTTCAAACTCATTTTTATGGAGAAACTCTAACTGTAAATTAGGGTAGTTATGTGTTACGCTTTCGCGAAAGCGAGACCACAACTCATTTTCTTTAAACACATCATAAGTAAGATCACACAATTTACAATCGTAGGTTTTAGGACTGATGATTTTATGGGCACTATCCATAAGCGAATTGAGCGCTCCGGAGTTTGCATTATAAACAAAAATTAGTTTTGAAATCACTTTTACAAAGCGTTAGAAAACTGCTTTAAGAAACGAACATCGTTTTCAAAAAACATGCGTATATCGCCTATTTGATACAGCAACATCGCAATGCGCTCCACGCCCATTCCGAAAGCAAAACCACTGTATTCTTCAGGATCGATACCACAATTAGTCAGTACCGCAGGATCTACCATACCACAACCACCTATTTCTAACCAGCCGGTTCCTTTTGTAATTCTATAATCGGTTTCTGTTTCCAGACCCCAGTAGATATCGATCTCTGCACTAGGTTCTGTAAACGGGAAATAAGATGGTCGCAAACGTATTTGTGATTTACCGAACATCTCTTGAGTGAAGTGCAATAGCGTTTGCTTCATGTCTGCAAAGCTCACGTCTTTATCAATATACAATCCTTCTACTTGATGAAAAATACAATGGGCACGAGCACTTATCGCCTCATTACGGAAAACGCGTCCAGGCGAAATCGTTCTAATAGGCGGCTTGTTATCTTCCATATAACGTACTTGTACGCTAGAAGTATGCGTTCTTAGAAGCACATCTGGATCAGTCTGTATAAAAAAAGTATCCTGCATATCGCGTGCTGGATGGTGAGCAGGTAAGTTTAACGCAGTAAAATTGTGCCAGTCGTCTTCTATTTCTGGACCTTCACTTACATTAAATCCTATACGAGAGAATACATCAATAATTTGATTCTTTACAATAGAGATAGGATGTCTCGCTCCTATTTCTAGTGGAAAGCCAGAACGTGTTAGATCTCCATAAATACCAGCCTCTTCTTCTTTAGATTCAAGGTTCTCTTTTAAAGCATTTACTTTATCGCTGGCTTTTTGCTTTAATTCATTGATTGCCTGACCAAAAGCTTTCTTTTGCTCATTAGGCACTTCTTTAAATGCGTCAAAAAAGTCTTTAAGCTTTCCTTTCTTGCCTAAGTATTCTATTCTAAAAGCTTCTACAGCCTCTTTAGAATCGGCTTTAAAGGCTTGTACTTTCTCAATGTGTTCTTTTACTTTATCCAGCATGATCTCTCGTTATGAACTGGCAAATTTAATGAATTTATGAGTGCTTTCTAGTGTTATAACGTTCAGAATTCTCGACGTCTAAATAAATATAACGCATCAAAAAAAACACAGCTATCCCACCGAATGTATGCCACAGCCAGTGTGTTCCCATATCAAGGAATTCTATAGGATATTTTTTATCCAGCGTTCTAAAACTGATTGCCGTTATTACTGCTAGTATGGAAAAAACTACATTTTTAAAGTGCTTCCACTGGTGGCGATAAGCATAAATAAAAACAGGTAATAGGACTCCTATGGCAGTTCCTAAGTAACCTGTAGAAGTACGATAACCTTGTGGTAGAGGCAGTAACTGTGGTATGATATGCAAACCTAAAATCATTAAAATAAGTGCCCCTTTTTGCACCATAGAGACTGTTAATCTAAAAATGAAGTAGAATGAGCATGCAAGACATAACACAACTATAGGAACCCAATCCATGAGCAACCAGATCTCATTACTGCGAGAGGCATGATAAATAGTACCACCTACAAATCCTATAAAAAACACCGGCATGCAACACCTTAAAAACCAATGTTTATAATCAGATTTATAGATCAAAATACTGAAATAGATTATGCAGGCAAGAAAAATAAGATTGCTCGCCGTATTAAACGGTTCTACAGGGAAACGCCCCATAACAGTCTCTTTGTAAATCGGGCCGCTATCATTTACATGTTGCAGCAAGTCGTTGATCATTGAATCTTTAATTTCTAAGAGCAATTTAAAGGTATTTACAGAGCTTTTTTGAAAAAATATTTATAAAATTATCGCTTTCGCGAAAGCAGAACCTTTAACCATGAACACGTTAGAAACAGCTGTTGCATTTTCTTAATAACTAGTTATGCGAAGTGTTTGACCGTTTTGTAAAAATTTTTATGTTTGTGATATGCAAATGGCACATTACATATCAGATTTACTTTATAGACATGAATGCGTGGTTGTACCGGATTTTGGTGCGTTTATTTCACGTCGTGTTCCTGCTCAACATTTTGCTAGTAGCCATACGATCTATCCGCCTAAAAAGGGATTGAGTTTTAATGCTCAAATAAAACAAAACGATGGATTACTAGCTAACCATGTAGCCAGTGTACAAAATTGTTCTTATGAGCAAGCGGTTCAAGAAATACGTAATTATGTACGCTCGTTAGATAAAGAAATAGATAATAATGGATCTGTTACCATTCATAAAGTAGGTCGTTTTTCTCGTAGCGAAGAAAATGCGTTGCAGTTTACACCTATGTACTTGGTAAATTATTTACCAGAAGCATTTGGTCTTTCTTCTCATGAAACTTTTGCAATAGATCGTGTTGAAAAACCAGTTGCCATAACTTCTGAAGAACAGAAAGAACAAGAAACCACACCAGTAATCCCACTAGAAACTAGTCGTTCAAATTCTGGTTCTTGGGTACGATATGCTGCGGCTGGAGTAATCCTCATAGGATTAAGTTTTGCAGGCTATAAAGGTTATCAAGAACAAGCCCGTGTAGATGCTATTGCTGTAGAACAAATGACTAATGAAACGGTTACTAACACGATAGAGAGCGCCAGTTTTCTTATTAGTGATCCATTACCAAGTATAGAACTAGCTGTTGCACCATTAGAGAAAAAATATCATGTAGTTGCTGGAGCCTTTAGAGATCCTGCAAATGCAGATAAGCGAGTGGCACAGCTGAAAAGAAAAGGTTTTGACGCCAAAAGAATAGGAGTCAATAAATATGGTCTTCACAATGTTGCCTTTTCTAGTTTTGTAGAGCGCAACGATGCTATTAACGACCTCAATAGAATGAGAGCATTAGGTTTTGATCAAGCATGGTTATTTACTGGCAAGCTGCCTAAATAGATTGATTTTCCATTTTATTTTAATTTCATGAACTACCTACTTACAGGAGAGCAAACGTTGCGTACTAGATTTAGATTACTTCATGAAAATGATTTTGAGACTTGGCTGCCTATCTTTAAAGAAGAACATACTGGTAAATTTCTAGGAATGCAACCTGATTTAAACCCTGTTGAAAAGTGCGAGAAATGGTTTGAGAAAGCCTTCTGGAGATATAAAGAAGGAAGTAGCGGTATGAACGTAATGATTCATAAAGAAACAGATCAATTTATAGGACAGTGTGGATTGTTAATTCAGACGGTTAATGGTTTAAAAAGACTTGAAGTAGGCTATTCCATATTGCCAGAATTTTGGAAAAAAGGATATGCAAAAGAAGCTGCCGTAAGACTTAGAGATATTGCTTTTAAAAGAGGCTATGATAAAGACTTTGGAAACAGTTTAGTCTCAGTTATACATAAGGATAATCAAGGTTCTATAAATGTAGCTCTACATAACGGAATGAAACTAGAGGCTATTTACAAAGATGATAATAATCCGGAACCATTTTTAGTATACTCCATCACTAGAGATGAGTGGCTGGCACTTCAAAATCAATAGCATTTCTAACCTTAATTTCAAACAGCTTTTACTGGTATTAGCAACAAATTAATAACCAGAGAAGTATAATTAGTTATTTTTACAGTAAAAATCAATCATACATGGGATTACTTATTATTTATGCAGTTGTTTCTATTTTCTTTTCCTTTTTATGTTCAATACTTGAGGCGGTTTTATTAAGTATTACTGGAACTTTTATTAAAGTGAAGGAACAAGAAGGGAAGTCTTATGTTGCTTCATTAAAAGAACTCAAAGACGATGTAGATAAACCTCTTATAGCAATTCTTACATTGAACACGCTTGCACATACTGTAGGAGCAATTCTTGTAGGTGTACAAGCTGAAAATATGGTAAGCGGTAGCGGTTATAACAGCAGTTATTTAGGTATTCCTTTTGTAGGTATTGTATCTGGAATAATGACAGTATTAATTCTAGTAGTGTCAGAAATTATCCCTAAAACTATAGGTGCTACATACTGGCAAGGGCTCGCTGGTTTTACTACTACAGCACTTAATGTTATGATCTTTCCTTTAAAATGGACTGGTATTTTATGGATTTTGCAGCTTACCACTAAAGCCATAGGGAAAAGTGCTCACATGAACACGATGACCAGAGAAGACTTTGTTGCGATTACAGAAACTGCCGAGCAGGAAGGAGTTTTTGAACCTACCGAAGGTCAATACATTAAAAGCTTAATGAATTTCAATAATATCAAAGTAAAAGATATTATGACACCTAGATCAGTCATGGTTATGGCACCTCAAAAAATGAAAATAAAAGACTTTTTTGAACAAAATCAAGATCTAAGGTTCTCTAGAATACCAGTCTTTGGAGAAAATAGAGATGATATTAAAGGTTACGTTCTAAAAGATCATATTCTAGCCGACATCATTCATGATAAGCCAGCCGAAACTCTTGAAGATCTTAGAAGAGAACTTACCATTGTTTCCACAAACCTACCTATTCCACAATTGTTTGAAGCTATGATCGCTACAAAAGAACACATGGCGCTTGTGGTAGATGATTATGGTAGTGCGCAAGGCGTTGCTACTATGGAAGATGTTATTGAAACCATGCTAGGTCTAGAAATCATGGATGAAAGTGATAATGTTGAAGACATGCAACAGCTAGCTCGTAGAAATTGGGAAAAGCGCAGTAGCAACTTTAAAAAATAGCACCTAGCTTACATGCTTTTCTATTACCTAACTATCGCCTTACAGATTTACTGCTTCTACCATGCTTATCAAAATAGAGGCGAGCTGTACTGGTATGCGATTATTTTTTTCTTACCAGTTATAGGTTGTTTGATATATGTATTCATGAAAATATTGAATAAAAGCGATGCAACTGTTATAGGTGAAGAAATATCGTCTACTATCAATCCTGGAAAAAAAATCAAAGACTTAAAAGAAAAAGTCGAGTTTGCTGATACATTTTCTAATCGACTCGCTCTAGCCGATGCTTATTTACAAAGGAAAGAGTATGAAAACGCACTAGAAAACTACGAGGTTTTGCTAGATGGTGCTCATAAAAACGACACCTACTTACAAGAGCAACTCGTCATTACCAATTATCATTTAAAGAATTATGAATCGGTAATTGAACTGGCAAAACCACTAAAAGCAAACTCAGAGAACAGAGCGCTCAAGGTTTTATTTTACTTAGGTTTATCTTATAAAGCACTAAATAAATTCAACAATGCCGAGAAAAATTTAAGAGCTTTAGACATCAGATATTCTAATTATCCAGAAAGGTTAGTATTAGCACAATTTTTGCTAGAAAGAGAAAAGGTAGACGATGCTAAAGAGCTAGTAAGTGAACTACTTTCTGAACATAATTACATGAGTAAACCTAATAAGAGAATTTACCGCGATACTTTTATGGAAGTTAAAAAGCTCAGTGATACGCTACAATTAGAATACAAGTAGAATTATCTTTTTATTTAATTGAAAATAATAATTCTTATACCATAGATTTTGAACTACTTTTTAAACGACTCTAAAATCTCCTGATACGTCTTAGTATTATCTGGATGTGATTCTAAGTATTCAAAAACTTTAGTAATTACATTTTTGGACGCTCCTAATTCTTGAAATATCTTGATATCTTCATTCCAGTTTTTTAAATTTCCTACTCGCGTGGCAAGAGTTTCTGATAACTGGGTGATTTTTTTCATTTGCTCAAAAGCTTCTGTGGCTTTCATTTTTTCAATCTCGGCAAATAAATCTTGAAACGTAAGTTGTTCTAATTGCTTTTCTTTAGTCATTTTGCGCAGCATGGCGCTCATAGAAGACATACGACCAAAGAAGCTCACATCATAATCATCGATACCACATTCTTTAAGTCTAGCGATCTCTCTTTGAAGCGATTTTTCATCTTGAAAACTTCCGTCTATGAGAAAATCTAATTTTTTATTTAATAAGCTTTCACACTGCTCGGTAAGTGGCAACTCTACGTTTGCTGTCTGCTCTTGAGCATTACTGTAAAAAGCCATAACAAAGGCAACTAATAAAATAGGTAATCTAGTCTTCATAATTAAAATAACGATGCTTTTGCAAAGTTCGCATAATTGTAGACAAAGAAAATGCCAAAACTATTAATTATAGCAATCTATTGAAATTCTCGTATGATGGTAGGTGTTCCGCTTTCGCGAAAGCGAGATCAAAACAATCGTTTCTAAAACATCAAGCGATTTTTAATAGCTATCAAACAAGCTCACCAGAAGGAATAGTTACTTGATCCAGCGCTTGAGAAATGTCCCATATCAAATCTTCGTAATTCTCTACGCCTATAGAAAGACGCACTAACGCATCAGTAACGCCTATGTGTTCCAGATGATGGTCGTCAACACCGGCATGCGTCATGCTTTTAGGATGTTCTGCGAGACTTTCTGTTCCACCTAAACTTACTGCTAGTTTTACGAGCTTTAAAGAATTAAGAAATTTAAACGCTTCTTTCTCGCCTCCATTGATACAAAAACTTACCATTGCACCAGGACCAGAACATTGATTTTTATAAATCTCATAATTGCGAGTTCCCTCTTCAATGAGTCCTAAGTATTTGATTTGGGCCACCTTTTCATGGCCTTTTAAAAAGTTAGCCACTTGAATTGCATTGGCTTGCATCGCCTCCATTCTTATCTTTAAAGTTTCGAGGCTGCGCAGTAACATCCATCCGGTATGTGGAGAAGCCATGTTACCTAGAAAAGTACGTAGTGTTTTTACACGCACCATTAATTCTGCATTTCCTAAAACAGCTCCAGCGATCAAATCACTATGACCACCTATATATTTTGTAGCGCTGTACATTACTAGATCTGCACCGTGCTTTAATGGATGTTGCCACAAAGGTCCCATATAGGTATTATCTACAGCGATGGTAACTTTTTCTTCAGTTTTAATACGGTCTACCACGCGACGTACCATTTCTATATCGATAAGTGCGTTAGTAGGGTTTGCAGGTGTTTCTAGATGTACATGTGTAAGTCTGCCAGCATGTTCAGAATTCTGAATAGTTTCATACAACTCTTCCTCACTCATCTCAGATGTAAAACCTAGCGTGTGCACTCCTATTTTAGGAAGAAAATGATTTATAAAATGGTCAGTCCCACCGTAAGTAGGCGAACTAAATAATAATAAGTCTCCAGGTTTTAAAAATTCAAGAAGTACAG
>NZ_MAAX01000106.1 GCF_002162835.1 Nonlabens dokdonensis | reverse complement strand
TTACCTAAAGGAGCTATGCTAGTTGGTATAGAACTTACTGAGGACGCTATTTCTTTAGAAGAGTTTAAACACCCACGTAATTGCGTTTATTTATTAGGTGCTGAAGATCATGGCTTACCTAATGTGGCTATAGAAAAATCGCAACATATTATAAAATTTAATACTCCTAAAAGTCTAAATGTAGCAGTCGCCGGCAGCATCATAATGTATGATCGTAGTGTAAAAGGTACCAGCATTTACATTGATGGTAGGGCTACTTAAAAACGTCTTAAATAATAAAAGCCGTTAAGAATAACTCTTAACGGCTTTATTTATATGATTTCTTAGATATTACTTGATACCTAAATCTGCTTTTACATCATTAGTTAGGTCATAACCATCTGCCATGATGATTCCTGTACCTGTAGTAGAGTCAAGAACGTAGTCAAAACCTTTTGCACGCGCAACTTTAAAGATGGACTCTCTTACTTGCTTGTACAATGGCTTTAATAAATCTGTTCTTTTTTGACCCATTGCTTTTTGAGAGTTTTGGTAATACTCTTCTAGTTTCTTTTGACCTTCGGCAAGCTCAGCCAGCACTCTTTCATTCTCTTCTTGAGTTCTATTAGGAGCTGCTTCTTGAGCAGTTTGATACCTGGTCTTAAGTTCTTTATCCATAGCGGTTAACTTAGTCTCATAAGTTTTTGCTAGGTTTCTCAATTGCTTATCTGCAGCGATAGCGCTAGGCATAGATTCTACCAGTTCTTGAGATGCCACATGACATACCTTTGTAGGTTGTGCAACTTGTGCATGGCTTACTTGAGCTCCTGCGATAAGAAATACAACTGCTGCTATTAGGGATCTTAATTGTTTCATTTTATTTTTAGTTATAATCAATTTTATTTTACTTTTTTATTTTGAGCGGCTGCAAATATAAGAAGTTCCTATATCATTCACCATCTGGGTCATTCTTCTTCTCACGCGCTGCTTTCTTAGCCTCTAACTCTTCAATTCTTTTTTGCCTTGCAGCTTCTCTTACAGCTTGTATGCTGTCTTTTTTACGCTTGCGCTCTGCCATTAATTTGTCTCTACGCTCTTTATAGGCTGCTGCCTTAGCTGCTCTTGCAGAGTCTCTTTTTCTTTTTGCCTCATTGCGTGCTGCGTCACGCTCAGAGATTGCTTTTTGAATCTCTTCTTTTTTATCTTCTTTAGCCTGCTCTTTAGCTTCTTTTTCTTCAGCTTCTACTACAGATAAGTAAGGTTCATCTCTTTCGGCTGCTCCATCTTTTTCGGCTTGTTTGCGCTCTCTAGACTTTTGTTTTCCTGTTCGACCTATCGCTCTAAGAACTTGATCGCTTATATCATGACGCTCTGCGCTGTATAGCATTGCCATTTCAGAACTATCAACCACGTAGTCGTATTTCTTCTGGTTACCTATCTTCTGTATTTCATTGAAAACTTGATCTTGCACTGGCTGAATCAATTGTTGCTTCTGCAGTAAAAAATCACCTTGAGCTCCAAATCTTTTTTGCTGATAATCTGCAAGTTCTTCTTCTTTTAAAGCAATGTCTTCTTCTTTTTCTTCAATAAGCTCTTTAGTAAGAAGTACTTTCTCGTTTTGCAAGGCTGCTTTCATTTGAGAGATTTCATTTGCCATCTGGTCGATCTCTTGCTTCCACTTTTGCATTTTTTGATCGAGCTGCTTAGAAGCCTCTTGATATTCTGGCACACTCTCTAGAATGTACTCCATATCTATGTATGCTACTCTTATTCCTCTTTGCGCTTTCGCGAAAGCGAAACTTAAAACAGCTACTATACTAAAAATTAAAATCTTATTTTTCATAAGCTTGTTGTTTATTGAAATAATCATGCCATAATTAAAACTGTTGACCGATTATAAAGTGAACATTCCAGCCACTAGGATCTGTGGTGGCTGCATTAGGCACGGCGTCAAAACCATATCCAAAATCAACTCCTAATAATCCAAAGGCTGGCATAAATATACGCATTCCTGCTCCAGCAGATCGCTGAACGTCAAAAGGGTTATAACTTCTAAATCGATCATAGGACCCAGCTGCCTCTGCAAATGTAAGTACATAAATAGATGCTGCTTGTTCTAATGAAATAGGATAACGTAATTCCATGGAGAACTTATTGTACACGGTATCACCGTCTGCACTATTTGTAAGAGCACTGTTATCATAACCTCTCATTCTTATAATGTCACGCCCATCTAAAGAAAACGCTCCTAGCCCATCTCCACCTACAAAGAAACGCTCAAAAGGTACGAGACCTCGATCATTATTGTAAGCTCCTAAGAATCCAAATTCTGATTTTGTCTGTAGGATTAATTTATCATATAACTGTGTGTACCATGTACCTTCAAACTTGATCTTATAGAATTCTAGAAATCTGAATCGTTCTTGATCTATTTTACCTTGGTCTGCAATTCCATTAGTCTGAAAATCTGGATTATCTTCTATATTTTCATAATCTACACCATTCCATAGGGAATAAGGTAAAGTCATCTTTGCAGTAAGTGAGAATGATGATCCGTAAGTTGGGAAAATAGGGTTAACACCTACATTGTTACGGCTTAAACCGACTGTGTAAGCAAGATTGTTAGAAAAACCATTTGGGAAATTAAATAAGTTAGACTGGAAGTTTTTCAAATTATAATGCTGGAAAGAAACAGCTTGAGAAAACTGAAAGTACTGATCTGGCCATTCTAGTCTTTTTGCGAGTCCTACAGTTCCACCTGTAATAAGAAAACGCTGGTTTCTGTCTACTTCTCTAAAATTTTGTTGGTTCACACGGAATTGTTCACTGTGAGAGAAAGAAACATTAAACGATACTGGTTTTTTACCACCTAACCACGGTTCTGTAAAGTTTAAACTGTAAGTTCTAAATATTGTACTTGCTTGAGCTCGTATAGCAAGAGTCTGTCCATCTCCCATCGGGACAGGTTCGTAAGCTTCTCCATTAAAAATATTACGTAAAGAAAAGTTGTTGAATCGCAGTCCTAAAGTACCTACAAATCCACCACCACCATAACCACCTTGTAATTCTATCTGGCTGGCACCTGCTTCTACAAGTTCATAATCTACATCTACTGTACCTTCCTCTTGGTTTACATTAGTTAATTGTGGATTAATTTTTTGTGCATCAAAGAAGCCTAACTGTCCTACTTCACGTATGGAGTTAATGATCTTTTGTCTAGAATATTTTTCCCCTGGCGAGGTTCTAATGGCTCTATAAATTACGTGATCATTTGTTCTTGTATTACCACTTACCGTAATATTATTAAAGTAAGCTTCCTTACCTTCTACGATTCTTATTTCAAAATCGATAGTGTCGTTTTGCACGCGTGTTTCCACTGCGTTTACATTTGAAAACAAGTAACCACTATTTTGATACAAGTTAGTTAAGTCATCAGAATCTGGATCTTCAGGATTACTGATACGTTCATCAAAGGCTACTCCGTTATATACATCTCCTTTTTCTATTTTAAATAGACGTTTAAGTTGCTCATCTGTATAAACGGTATTACCTACAAACTTGATATCACCAAAGTAATATTTGCGTCCTTCTTCTACATCTATGTTTAAAGCAATGGTTTTATCACTTTCTTTAATCAAGGTGTCTGAAATTACACGTGCGTCACGATAACCATTCTCTTTATAAATATCTACAACAGATTCTAGGTCTTCTTGAAAATCTTCTTCTACATATTTAGATCTTTTAAAGACTCTAAGAATATTCTTCTTTTTTGTATTAGACATGGCGCCTCGCAACTGCTTATCAGTCAACTTATCATTACCGTCAAATGTGATGTCAGAAATTTTAACCTTTTTACCTCGGTCAATATCGATTTTCATGTTTACGATATTTGCACCTGTGGTATCTGGAACAACTCGAGTTTTCACTTTAGCATCAGCATAAAGGAATCCTTTTTTACGATACTTATCCTCAATGAAAGATCTGGTAGTGGTAACTAAATTCTCGGTGGCCTTTCTACCTTTAGTAAGCTTAAGCTCTTCTCTTAATGTTTTAATCTGACCTTTACGTAAACCGTCAATAGTTACATTATTAAGGTTAGGTACTTCAATGATGTTGATCTCTAAATTTATGGTATCAATTATATCATCATCTGGGTTACCTATAATCTCTGTAGCAAAGATTCTAATATCACTAAAGAGCTTGAGATCCCACATTTTCTTTACTACCTGACTAAGACGCTCTCCAGGGACAAAAACCTCTTCTCCTTTGCGCAACCCAGTAAAGGCTATAACAGTATTTTCATTATAAGTTTGACTTCCTGTTACAGTAATCTCTCCTATTTTATATTTAGTGGCATCACCTATGGCGAGGTCACCTCTATCATCTTGAGCTTTAATGGATGTGCTTAGACCTAAACACAATATAAATAGCAGCGCGTTTGCTAACTTTTTTGTCATTCTATAATTGTTCACTTGTTTTACCAAACCTTCTTTCTCTATCTTGATAATTATGTATAGCCTCGATTAAATGTTCTTTTCTAAAATCTGGCCACAGCACTTCTGTAAAATATAATTCGGCATATGCAATTTGCCATAATAGAAAATTGCTTATCCTTTGTTCTCCACTGGTACGTATTAACAAATCAACATCAGGCATATAACTGGTATATAGATGCTTGTTAATTACGCCTGTATCAATCTGGTCTAATTCAAGAGAGCCATCTTTTACCTGACTCGCTACATTTTTTATAACCGTAATCAACTCTTCTCTAGACCCATAACTTAAGGCCAGTGTTAAATCCATGCGGCTATTATCTTTAGTCGCGTGAATTACTTCATTAAGTTCACGTTGTGCTTTTGCTGGTAAAAGACTTAAATTTCCTACTGCTTTCAAAGAGATGTTGTTATCTCTTAAAGTAGGCAGTTCATTCTTAAGACTAGAAACTAAAATTTTCATTAAAGTATCTATTTCTAACTTAGGCCTTTTCCAGTTTTCTGTACTGAAGGCATAAAGAGTTAAATGCTCTACTCCTAGCTCTGCACAAGTTTCTACGGTCTGTCTAATTGCTTTGGCACCTTTTTCATGACCGCGCACTCGCATAAATCCTTGTTTTTTTGCCCATCTACCATTCCCATCCATTATGATGGCAACGTGTTTAGGAATCTTTTTTAAGTCGAGTAGTTCTTTTGCCATAATTAAAAATTACAATAACATGGCTTGCGCCCAAAAGTATAAGTAAGTGTAACACCACTAAACATATACCAATCATTGTTATTAATATTACCAAATCTCAAACTGTCAAAGTCCATATCGCCATCTGGATTACTCCCATCTAAATTATCAGTAAAAGTATATCGAGCACCTACCTCAGCAGCGAGAATAAGCTTAGGTGTGATATTTGCCTTTATACCAAAAACAATTGGGATCGCAATATCGACTGAATTGTCATACTCTTCCAACTCATTTGTGTTATTTAGTGCAAACGAACTATAACTAAAACCGGTCAAGCCCGTATATAAATAGGGAACAAATTGCGACCTTCCTGAATACAGGTCCCATTCCCAAAATGTATACTCAATACCTATACTAGCCTCAATTAAGGAGTAATTGTATTTCAATCCTCTTAAATCTCTAGAAATATCATCGCTGTCATTATCATCACCTATCATGTTTGCTGCAATAACACTGGCTCTAAAACTGTGTCTATTACTACGATTCCATTTAAAAATACCACCTATAGCCATATCTTTAAACTGAATATATTGAGTACTACCTACATCACCTATAATATTTGAGGTACCTGCAAATATCCCTACTTCATAGGTTTGCGCTTTCGCGAAAGCGAAACTGAAAAAAATAAATAAAATGAATAATAACCGCATGGAAATTTTAAAACGTGCAAATATAACAATTCTCATTACCCAGCATGAGGTTTACATGCTCGATTGTAGTATTCAAAACAAGTAAAGGCTCAATTTATTGTTTAATTGCGTTTATCTTCTCCCCAGAGAAGTTTTTCTCTTATGGTTTTTATAAAACTCTGACCTTGCAACTCTACGAGATCAATTGTAAAATCTGCTTTTTTGAGAGTGAGAATAGTTTCATTAGGGTAAGAAGCTATACGATTATCTAATGATGTGAGAAACTCCTCTTCTCTACCGCTTACTTTAATCATAATTTCAGTATGATCTGGAATTACAAGAGGTCTAGCATTAAGATTATGTGGTGCTATAGGTGTAATGACAAATGATGTATTACTAGGCGATATTACGGGACCGCCGCAACTTAGGCTATAACCGGTAGATCCTGTAGGTGTAGAGATAATCAAACCATCTGCCCAGTAACTGGTTAACAGTTCATTATTGAGGCGTGTCTCAATCTGGATCATGCTAGTAGTATTCATTCTACTCACAGTGACTTCATTAAGAGCAAAATTATGTGGTGAATTGTGATGCTCACCACTAGAAGAGCTGAGTGTAATGAGACTACGTTTACTCAACGTGTAGGAACCATCATATAGTGCATCAATAGCTTCTTTAAGCTTCTCTTTATTTAAGGTAGCCAGAAAACCTAATCTTCCCGTGTTAATTCCTATAACTGGAATGTTAACTTTGCCTATATAAGCTACTGCTCTCAAGACTGTACCATCTCCACCTAAGCTTATAAGTAAATCATAGGACTCATCTAACGTGTAAAATGAATTTAATTGTGTGGCTACATTTTCATTTTTTAAGAGCTCATGAAAACTGGACTCAATAAGCGTCTCGCACTTCTTTGAGTGCAATAGCTCAATAAGCTCTACACAGGTATTAACCGTATCATCGTGTAAATACTGACCATAAATAGCGATTTTCTTCATCTATATATTTAAGTATTTATTTAAATAATCAGAACGCTCCTTTAATGTATCTAGATAAGAATCCTCTTCTGCAGCACTGATTATCTCATAACTATATCTTCTAAAAGTTTGAAGTACTCCATTTAAATTTTGAGGACTAAGCTTAAGAGTTATCTCTGTTAAGTGATCTTTATGGGCACTTATGAAACACCCAAATAATTTAGAATCGTTAGACTCCACAATTTGAGCTACCTCGCTAAAGCTATAATCTGTATTTCCTTTTTGAACAACCACAACCGCGCCAGACTCATACATAAAAGGAGCATCGTTAAATAACTCCATTATATCTTTAAGCTCATAATAACCTAAATACTTGTTATCCTGACCTAAAACTGGCATTATATTACTTTGATGTTGTGCAAATGCCTCCAGCACATCTAACCAGTGTGTGTTTTCTTTTACAAAGAATCTATTGTAAGAATACTTAACGGTTTCTAAGATTTGATCTGCCTCAAAACAATGTGCATCATTTTCAGAGAGACATCCTACGTAGGCATCGTTTTCTAAAATAGGTAAATGAGAATAAGTAAGCTGGGAAAAAATTTCTTGCGCTCTAGATATCTGTGAAGAAATAATTAGAGGTTCCACATCATTTATAATGAACTGATGAATATTCATGAATGCAATTTTTATTGCAAATTAATCAATTCTGCACTTATGCCTCTGTTGTATTCCTTCGTATTTTTGAAATAAAAAGATATTATGGCCATTTTAAGTGTAAATGTGAATAAGATAGCTACTCTACGCAATTCTAGAGGCGGCGATGTTCCTAATCTTTTAAAAGTAGCGATAGATTTAGAGAGATTCGGTGCTCAAGGTATAACCATTCATCCTAGACCTGATGAACGTCACATTAAATATCAAGACGCTAGAGACCTTAAAAAAGTAGTACAAACAGAACTTAACATTGAAGGCAACCCAATAGATAGCTTTATCAAACTTGTGGATGAAGTAAAGCCTGCTCAGGTAACCTTAGTACCTGACGGGCCAGATGCACTTACTTCAAATGCAGGTTGGGACACTATAAAGCACAAAGATTTTCTTTCTGACATCGTTAAACATTTTAAAGATCAAGGAATACGCACAAGCATATTTGTTGATCCGGTTATAGAGATGATTGAAGGCGCTGCAAAAACCGGCGTAGACCGTATAGAGTTGTATACAGAAGATTTTGCAAGTCGTTACAGTAGTGATAAAGAAGCTGCCATAAAACCTTACATTCTTGCTGCCCAAAAAGCAAACGAGTTAGGTTTAGGAATCAACGCTGGGCACGATCTATCATTAGAAAACATTCAATACTTTAATAAGCAAATACCTAACTTATTAGAAGTCTCTATAGGTCACGCTTTAATATCAGAGAGCTTGTACCTAGGTTTAGAAAACACTGTTAATATGTACAAAGCAAAACTAGCCTAATGCTACATTCAATTATTTTAGGAGAAGGACAACCGTTCTTGATATTACATGGTTTTTTAGGTATGGCAGACAACTGGAAAACACTAGGACGTAAATGGAGCGATATGGACTATCAAGTACATCTTATAGACCAGCGCAATCATGGCCGTAGTGTGCACAGTGATAACTTCGACTATACCATTATGGCACAAGATATCAAGGATTATTGCGACCATCACAATTTAAATAATATTATATTATTAGGACACAGCATGGGCGGTAAAGTGGCTATGCAATTTGCAAGCCTACATAGTGGTTATTTGGACAAACTCGTTATTGCAGACATCGCTCCTAAAGAATATGCGCCGCACCACAGTGATATCATAAATGGATTACGTAGTATTAATTTTGACCAAGTTACTTCTCGCAATGATGCTGATGAAATGCTAGAAAAAATCATCCCTGATTTTGGAACGCGGCAGTTTCTTTTAAAAAGTTTATATCGTGTAGATAAAAATAAGTACGCATGGAGATTTAACTTAAAAGTCCTTGGTGACGCTCAAGATCGAGTAGGAATTCACCATAAAATAGAAAATCAAATCACTACTCCTACACTTTTTATTAGAGGTGGCAATTCCGGATATATTTTAGATGATGACATGATGCTTATTGAGCACGCTTTCGCGAAAGCGGAATTGCAAACTATAAATGACGCCGGACACTGGCTTCATGCACAGAAACCGCAAGAATTTTTAACAATTGTTACGAATTTCATAAAATAACAGTTGTTATGCAAGCATAATAATAACGAAAACGCTTGCGTAATATGAATTAAATATTAAATTTGACGCATATAAACCTAATATATACTTCAAAACCTTGATTATGAACAAAATAAAAGTTTTTGTTGTACTTTGTTTGATTTCTACATTTGCATATGCTGGTGGTTATCGTGTTAGTACACAAAGTAACAAGCAGTTAGCAATGGGACACACAGGAGTTGCCGTTGTTAATAGTGCAGACATCTTATTCTTTAACCCAGCAGGAATCGTCCATTTAGAAAATAAATTGAATGTGAGTGCAGGAGGATTTGGTGTTTTTTCTGATGTAAAATTTCAGAATGAAGATTTCGGTACATTTTCTGAAACAGACAGCCCTACAGGAACACCTGTTTACTTATATGCAACTTACAAGGTAACTGAAGATTTTGCAGTAGGTCTAGGAGTTTATACTCCCTATGGTAGTAGTGTAACATGGCCTACAGACTGGTCTGGTTCTCACTTAGTAAATGAGATAGACTTAAGTGCCATTTTTATTCAACCTACTTTATCATATCAATTATTTGATAGTGTAAGTATAGGTGGTGGACCTATTCTAGCAATAGGTGGAGTCTCTTTTAATAGAAACGCTAGTAGGACTCTAACTGACGAAGAAGGCAATAGATCTAATATAGGAATTGAAGATTCTGGTGTTACTGCATGGGGATGGAGCGCAGGTATCATGTTTACTCCTACAGACAAATTTTCATTAGGATTTAATTACCGTTCTCTTATTAATATAGAAAGTACTGAAGGAACAGCTACGTTCTCTAATTTTCCTAATAGTACGCTTACGCCATCTAATGGTCAGACAGGCTTCACTGCAACCTTACCATTACCAGCTGAGCTTACTTTAGGTATCAGTTATAAATTACTTGATGATAAACTTCTACTTGCTTTTGATTACAACAGAGCTTTGTGGAGCGAGTACAACAGTCTAGATCTTGAATTTAGTAACGGTGTAACTTCTATCAACCCAAGAAACTATAAAGATGCTTCTACCTATAGATTTGGAGCTCAATATGCAGCAACTGATAAATTAACGGTGAGAGCTGGTTATTACTTTGATGAGTCTCCTGTACAATCTGGATACTTTGCACCAGAAACTCCTCGTAACGATTCTGACGGTTACACATTTGGTTTATCATATTTAGTAACTCCTAAGTTATCTATAGACGGTTCATTGCTTTTCTTACAGTTCCAAGATGTAACTGAATCTTATGACTTTTACTTTGACACAGGTTCTCCTATAGCTGCTCCTTTTGAAGGAACATACAAGTCGTCAGCATTTATTGCTGGTTTAGGTCTAACATACAGCATGTAAAAAAAATATACAGATGAAAAAATTAAATATAAAATTAATAGCTCTTTTTCTAGCAAGTGTTGCTGTAGTGAGCTGTGATGAAGAATTTGAGAACTCCGTAGAAGATGGTGGAGTTTACACCTCCGGAGAAGCAGACTTTACTAAATATGTAACCGTAGGGAACTCGTTAACTGCAGGTTTTGCAGATGGAGCGCTTTATTTAGACGGTCAACTAAATTCGTACCCAAACATTATTGCTGGTCAAATGCAACTTGCCGGTGGTGGAGAATTCAATCAACCTTTAGTAAACGATAATACTGGAGGCTTACTTGCCGCAGGTGTTCAAATCCTACCTAATCGATTTGTTCTTGCATCAGATGGTATGGGTAACGCTGCAGGTCCAGCAGTCTATACTGGAGCTGCGCCAACTACAGACATTACCAATAAAGTAACGGGACCTTTAAATAACTTTGGAGTTCCTGGCGCAAGAGTATTTCACCTTGCAGCACCTAATTACGGATCTCTAGCTGGTGTATCTACAGGTACAGCAAATCCATATTTCGCTCGTTTTTCTAGCTCTGATGGCGCCACTGTAATAGGTGATGCTGCAGCGGCAAACGGAACATTCTTTACTTTGTGGATAGGTAATAATGATATACTAGGATATGCAACTAGCGGTGGTGTAGGAGTTGATAATAATGAAACAGGTAATGTAAATCCTGCAACTCAAGGAAATAACAGTATAACTAACAATAATGTATTTGGAGGTGTGTATCAACAACTAGTTGCTGCTCTTACTGCAAATGGAGCTAAAGGGGCATTAGTAAACATTCCTGATGTAACTTCAATTCCTTTTTTCACTACAGTACCATTTAACGCTATACCTCTAGATGGAGCTACTGCGGCATTTGTGAATCAAAGTTATGCTCAATATAACGGAGCGATGACTGCTTATGCTCAGACTCCTTTATTAACACAAGCTGAGGCTGATGCGAGAATAATTAATTTTACAGCTGGACCTAACGCAATTGTTATTCTTGATAAAGATCTTACAGACTTACCAGATCCTACGCAACCAGGACAGTTTTTACCTAAATTAAGACAAGCAACTGCTGACGATCTAGTAGTTTTTACAGCAGCTACCATACTTGGTACTCTTGCAGATCCTAATAACCCAGCATCAGTTATAGGTGTAGGAGTTCCTGCTGGAGATAACCTAGTACTTACCTCTAATGAGCAAGCTAGAATCACTGCCGCTCAAACAGCTTATAATTCCACTATAGAATCACTAGCACTAGCAAATGACCTTGCATATGTAGATGCACGCAGCGCTCTTGCAGATGTAGCATCAACTGGTGTACCATTTAATGGCGGAGTTTTAACTTCTACTTATGCAACTGGTGGTGGTTTTTCTCTTGATGCTGTTCACCCTACTGCCAGAGGTTATGCATTTACTGCAAATGCAATAATTGAGGCTATCAATGAAAAGTATGGTTCTACCTTACCTACAGTAAATATAGGAGCTTACCCTACTGTACAATTAAGCGATCAAGTTCAATAATCAAGAACTTATTTTATAATAAATCTGCTATGGAGTGATCTATAGCAGATTTTTTTATTTTTACATAAAACCTATCTAATGAAATTTATAATTAAACTACTTATTACAGCAGCACTTGTAATGGGACTTTCAGCACTTTTACCAGGTATAGAAACTTCTAATTACATCAACGCGATTCTGGTAGCTTTATCCTTATCGATTCTTAATTTTATAGTAAGACCCATCCTAGTAATACTTACTTTTCCTATCACTATCGTGACACTAGGCTTATTTCTGCTGGTTATCAATGTTATTATTTTATACATGGCAGACTGGCTTGTATCAGGATTTGACGTAAACAGTTTTTTCTGGGCCTTAGTATTCTCATTATTACTAGCTATTGCAAGATCGGTACTTTTCAAAATGCTAGATAAGGAAGAACGATAGATCATGAAATAGCTTTTTTAATGTAATGGTAATTGGAAATTATCTTTAATAACTCCATCAATAATCAAGTATAAACAACTCATAACAGATCAACTTTTGATCACTTTGATAGCAAGCAAATAAAGACTAATTTTGCAAGCCAATTTTAAAAGTAATTAAAAGTCTTTCAATGAACATTAAACGTACTGACATTGACGCGCTTAACGCGACTCTTACACTTGAAATCGCAAAAGATGATTATCAAGAGAAAGTAGATAAAATTTTAGCAGACTACCGCAAGACAGCAAACATTCCTGGTTTTAGAAAAGGACACGTTCCGGCAAGTCTTATCCGTAAAAAATACCGTACTCCAGTATTAGTTGAAGAAATCAACAAAATGATTCAGGAAAAGCTGAATTCTTATATTACTGAAGAAGACTTGAATCTCTTAGGAAACCCATTACCTAAAGAACAAGAAGAAATAGATTGGGAAAAAGATGATTTTACTTTTGAATTTGAAATAGGTCTTGCACCGGATTTTGAAGTTGAAGTAAAAGGTAAAAAAGCCATTACTCAATACGAGATAAAAACAGATGATAAAACTATTAACGACCAAATAGATCGCATACGCGAGAACTATGGTAAACTGATTGCAAAGAAAGAAGTTGCAGAAGGTGATGAAGTTACAGGTGTTTTTAGAAATGATGAGGAAGAAATCAATACAGATGCAACGTTCTCAACTTCTAAAATTAAAGGAAAATCTAATCTTAAGAAGTTTGTAGGAGCTAAAGTAGGAGATACTTTAGAGCTTAAAACAAAAAGCCTTTTTAATGAGGATCACGACCTTGCAAGCACTCTTAAAATAGAGCACGATAAAGCTAAAGATCTTAACGTACCAGTTCAGTTTGAAATTACTGAAGTAAACGAGCGTGAAAAAGCAGAGCTTAATCAAGAATTCTACGATAAACTATTTGGCCCAGGAGCAGTTAATAGTGAAGAAGAACTTAAAGAAAAACTGCGTGAAGATGCTGGAAAACAATTTGCACAGCAAACAGATCAAAAACTTCTAACTGACGTTACGGAATCACTAATTGAAAACACAAAATTTGATTTACCTGCTGATTTTCTTAAAAAATGGATCGCAAACAATGGTGAAAATCAATTAACTGAAGAAGAAGCTGCTGCAGAGTATGAGCGTTCTGAAAAAGGATTGCGTTACCAGTTGATAGAGTCTAATATCGTTAAGAATAATGAAGAACTTCAACTTAAATTTGAAGACCTTCAAGATTATTCCCGCACTATGATCAAAGCTCAAATGGCACAGTACGGTCATACTGACGCAACTGATGAAGAAGTAGATCAAGTAGTAGCGCGCATTATGAGTAATCAAGAAGAAGTAAAGCGCATGAGTGAGCAACTTCAAAATGAAAAAATGTTGAAGTTCTTTAAAGAAAATGCAAAGCTTAAAAAGAAAGAATTAACCTATGAAGAGTTCATTAAGGAAGCTTACAATGCTTAAATAATGACCTTTTACTATTGTAAGGCAAGTTCATCTTTTAAATTACAGTAGGAAATACATCTAGAAACGGCGTCGTGCTGTTTTAAAACGTTCTTCCCTTTGGGAAGGAATAAGTATAGGCTATCTTTAGGCGTTGACTTTTTTATCAATTAGTTAACGCCTTTTTAGATCAATAAAAAGTAATATTACCAAATGGATATAGCTAAAGAATTTGAAAAATTTGCCGTAAAAGATCAAGGAGTAAACTCCATGTATTACGATAAAATAATGGGTAGCATGTACCCAACTAATTTAACTCCTAACATTATAGAAGAACGTCAGATGAATGTGCTCGCTATGGACGTTTTCTCTCGTTTAATGATGGACCGTATTATTTTTATGGGAACAGGAGTAAACGATCAAGTAGCAAACATCATTCAAGCGCAACTACTTTTCCTAGAAAGCTCAGACGCAAATAAAGATATACAGATCTATATCAACTCTCCAGGTGGTAGCGTTTATGCTGGATTAGGAATTTATGACACGATGCAGTTCATAAAACCAGATGTGGCAACTATTTGCACCGGTATGGCTGCAAGTATGGGTGCTGTATTATTATGCGCTGGAGCAGACGGTAAACGTAGTGCGTTACCTCACAGTCGTGTGATGATACATCAAGTTTCTAGTGGAGCACAAGGTCAGGCTAGTGATATAGAGATTACCGCTCGAGAGGTCGTTAAACTTAGAGAAGAGTTATACACCATCATTGCAAAGCACTCTAAACAAACTTACGATAAGGTTTATGCAGACTCCGATCGCGATTACTGGATGAAGGCAGATGAGGCTAAGGAATATGGTATGATTGATGAAGTACTAAGAAGAGATTAAGAAATCATATAAATTAGGTAATGATCTCGCTTTCGCGAAAGCGGAACCGCAACCATCATTTGTAGTCTATTCTAACTTATTAGATGACAACCTACTTTTAACGATGTTTCAATAAACATCAATACAACAATATGAGTAAAGAACAACTAGAATGTAGCTTTTGTGGGCGCAATAAAGCAGAGACTAACTTGCTTATTGCTGGACTAGACGCACATATTTGTGACCGTTGAATAGAGCAAGCACACGGCATCGTACTTGAAGACACAAATGTTGATAAAGCTGGAGTTTCAAAAGAAGAACTGGACCTTAAAAAACCTAAGGCAATCAAAGCATTTCTTGATGAATATATTATAGGTCAAGAGTTTACAAAAAAGGTAATGTCCGTAGCCGTTTACAATCATTATAAAAGATTGTTACAACAAGATACCGATGATGATGTTGAGATTCAAAAATCTAACATTATGATGGTAGGACAAACAGGTACTGGTAAAACACTTATCGCAAAAACCATTGCGAGAATGTTAAACGTACCGCTTGCCATAGTAGATGCTACTGTGCTTACAGAGGCTGGTTATGTAGGAGAAGATGTAGAAAGTATTCTTACTAGATTACTACAGGCTGCAGACTATAATCTTGAAAAGGCACAAACTGGGATCGTTTTTATAGACGAGATTGATAAAATAGCGCGTAAAAGCGATAATCCATCTATCACAAGAGACGTGTCTGGAGAAGGTGTACAGCAAGGTTTACTTAAATTGCTAGAAGGAACGGTTGTAAATGTACCGCCTAAAGGTGGCCGTAAGCATCCTGATCAAAAGTTTATTGAGGTAAACACAGAGAACATCTTGTTTATTGCCGGTGGAGCCTTTGACGGTATTGAAAAAGTAATACGTAAAAGATTAAACATGCAAGCAGTAGGTTTTAGTGCTAGTATGTCTAACGATGGTGTTGCTCAAAAAGATAATTTACTACAGTACATTATTCCTAAAGACGTAAAAGACTTTGGGATGATTCCTGAAATAATAGGTCGTTTACCTGTATTAACTTACATGAATCCTCTCGATGCGGGAACTCTAAGAGCCATACTTACAGAACCCAAAAATGCCATTATTAAACAATATCAAAAACTGTTTAATATGGACGACATAGAGTTCACAATTACCGATGAGGCACTTACTTACATCGTAGAAAAAGCGATTGAGTACAAACTCGGAGCTCGTGGTTTACGCTCTTTATGTGAAGCCATTTTAACTGATGCGATGTTTGACATGCCTGGTGGAAAAGAAAAGGAATTGATAGTAACGGCTGATTATGCCGCTTCAAAATTAAATAAGAGCGCCATTCAAAAGCTTAAAGCGGTGAGTTAAAGAAATTAATATTATAAGAATAAATCAATCCCTATTATATTATTAGTAGGGATTTTTTACATCTATAAAATAACTACCATATTGCGACTTAGTTATGCTAAGTAGGAAAGTCAACTCAATGGATTCTCATAATGCGACCCAATTAATATATCAAATTAAAACAATCATCTTAAATTGCATTCGTTAAATCAACAGATGAAAAAGAACTTATTATATATAACTATAGCTTTATGTATTGCATTGTCCTTAATTCAATGCGCTAAAAGAGGCTCACCTACTGGTGGTCCTGTAGATGAAGAGCCGCCAGTTATTTTGAGGATATTTCCAGACAATTATACTAGAAATTTCAAGAAACAGATCATAGAGATCGAGTTTGACGAATTTGTAAAATTAAATGACTTGCAAAAACAATTAGTCATCTCTCCACCTTTAAAGTCACGCCCTATAATTTCTCCTCAAGGAAGTCCGTCAAAAAAGATTACCATAGAAATTACAGACACTTTACAAGATAACACTACATATGTTCTCAATTTTGGTGAAAGTATTGTAGATAATAATGAAT
>NZ_MAAX01000188.1 GCF_002162835.1 Nonlabens dokdonensis | reverse complement strand
TGCAAACGTCGATGCCGTTATCATCGCAAATCCCACTGGAGACCTGTATAATCCTAATGTCATACGATCGAGTTTAGGCTGCGTATTTACCGTTCCTACAGCAATGGGAACTACTAGAGAAGTAACTGATTTCTTAAACAATTCCTCGATAGATTTATATGCGGCTACTTTACAAAGCAGCGAGCGATATGATGTAATCGATTATAAAAAAGGTAGTGCTATCGCCGTAGGCACAGAAGCTACTGGACTTTCTGAAGAAATGAGAGCCGCTGCCACTTCAAATGTTATTATACCTATGTCTGGCGAGATAGATTCTATGAATGTGTCCGTAAGTGCTGCGATTTTAATTTTTGAAGCAAAGAGACAACGCGATTTTAAATAAAACCATCACCACTGAATGATTTCTACAACCATATTTTATATCATCATAGGAATTTTAATTTTTGATTTTCTTCTAGAGCGTGTTCTAGGTTTTCTCAATTATACTTGGTATTCAAAGCCAGTTCCTAAAGAGTTAGAGGATGTTTATGATGATGAAGAATATTTAAAATCTCAAGAGTATAAAAAGACTAACTTTAAATTTGGACTTGTTTCCAGCACATTTTCATTTATAGGAATCTTGGCGTTCTTGTTTTTAGATGGATTTGCTTGGGTCGATGAGCTTGCAAGAAGTTATGTAGATCATGAAATATGGGTAGCCTTGTTATTTTTTGGAATCATTATGCTGGCTAGCGAAATTATATCGCTTCCTTTTTCTATTTATGGGACTTTTGTCATTGAAGAAAAATTTGGGTTTAATAAAACGACCGTAAAAACATTTATCCTAGATAAAATTAAAGGCTATTTACTGACAGCCATTGTAGGTGGTGGACTTATTGCACTTATCATTCTTTGTTACAATTGGGCTGGAGAAAACTTCTGGTGGTATGTGTGGATCTTGATATTTGCCATCTCCTTATTTATGAATATGTTTTATGCTAGGTTGTTTGTTCCTCTTTTTAATAAACAGGCTCCTTTAGAAAACGGGAGTCTTAAGGATAAAATTAGCGCCTATGCTCAAGCAGTAGGATTTCAACTCGATAAGATATTTGTAATAGACGGAAGTAAAAGATCAACAAAGGCAAACGCTTACTTCAGCGGTTTTGGAAGTGAGAAACGAGTTACGTTATACGATACCTTAATCGACCAACTAAGCGAGGAGGAAATTGTTGCAGTACTTGCTCATGAGGTGGGACATTATAAAAGAAAGCACATTATTTACAACTTGATAGCTGGAACTTTGACTACTGGTTTTACCTTATGGCTATTTTCTATCTTTGTAGACAGTACAACGCTTGCCGAAGCCTTAGGAGTTGCTATTCCATCTTTTCATGTAGGACTAGTTGCTTTTGGACTGCTCTACTCTCCTATTTCAACAGTTACTGGTATTTTAATGAGTTTACTTTCTAGGAGATTTGAATATCAAGCCGACTTTTATGCTAAATCTACGTATAAAAAAGAACCGCTTATAAGCGGTTTAAAGACCTTGAACAAAACAAGTTTGAGTAATTTGACTCCGCATCCGGCGTACGTTTGGTTTCATTATTCGCACCCTAGTTTACAGCAACGTATTGCAGCAATGAATAGTGAAAAAACTTTTTAATAATGAAGTTAAAAACAAAACTACTTCTAGCTTTATTAGCGAGTTTAACTCTTGGAGTAGCGCCATTTTATCCAGAACCACATATATGGGGCAAATTAAAATGGATCGCCGGTGGTGCTCATGATATGCGGTTGCTAGATTACTGGGATACTTTTTTACATGGCGCTCCATGGTTAGTCCTCTTATATTTTACCTTACAACTGATCTTTAAAGTGATAATAGATCAAAAAAGTAGCACGTAATTGCAACATATAATTAACGTAACTTGAATTGAATTTGAGGTAAATTAGTCAGATGAAAACCTTTGACTTACTTCTCTATTTTACCATAGTCTCTTTTCTATTTTTTGGAATCACTTGCCTGTTTTCAAAACACATGCGCTTAGAGTTTACTAGATTTAAATTGAGCTCTTTGCAACGAGTCATCACTGGAGTATTTCAAATTTTAGGTGCAATAGGTCTTATATACGGTACCTTCAATTATTATATGGGAATGGCAGCAGCTGCTGGCCTAAGTGTACTTATGTTTCTAGGATTTACTGTACGATTAAGAATTAAAGATGGAATCTATAAATCATCTCCTGCTCTAGTTTATATGATATTGTGCTTAATTTTATTGTATCGCTTTTACCGCATGGTTTAAATCCAGATTACGATAAGTGATAGCACTAAAAAGATTGCTGCTGGTAGTGATTTTTTTAAAGGATCGTTTATTTTTAAATGCATAAGAATTGCACCAGCCATTAAAACTGCTATTCCTAAAGCTGCATACAACTCTAATTTAAATAAATACAGAGAAAGTAATAACAGCACAGCAAAAAGGCATTTGAGCGTTCCTACAATAATCATCATATTTTTTGAAAGGCCATAGGCTTTAAATTCTTCCTCCATGTTAGTTGCATTTCCACCACGCCACTGAGAATTTTTATCACGGTTAATCAACCAGACGTTAAGAATACTTAAGCCTACTACTAGTTTGATTACTATTTCAATAATTTCTGATAATTCCATGATATTTTTTTTTAAATATATAATTACCAACTAAGGTATTTTCTAAATTTATGTAAAAAAGCATTTATTTAACAATGCACTGTGTGATAATCACGCTTTCGCGAAAGCTTCTTTTAATAAATACAATATGACTTGAAACTTATAAATAAATCATAGTCCTAACTTGATAATATGAACTATAATTCTTTCAAATAATAGTTGTTAATATCTATAAATACTTTTTATTTGCATTTAATAAATATATTTAATGATTGCTCCTCCTATTCCTGATAATGAGATTAAAAGACAAGCAGCTGTAGAGAAATACAGACTACTTGATACCATGCCAGAAGAAAATTATGATAACATTACTTCTATAATTTCTAGTATCTGCGATGCACCTATTTCTCTTATTACTTTAATAGATAAGGATAGAAACTTTTTAAAATCCAGGCATGGTATAGATATGTCTGAGTCGCCTAGAGAGCTGTCTTTTTGTGGTCATGCCATTGCTGGTGAAGAGGAAATTATGATTGTTCCCGATGCGAGAGAAGACCATCGATTTAAAGGTAATCCTCTAGTAACTGATTTTAAGGCTATTTTTTATGCTGGAGTACCACTTATAGATAGTAGTGGTTATAAACTAGGGACCTTATGTGTTTATGATAACGAACCGCGCCAGCTTAAAGAGGAGCAAATTAAGTCTCTTAAAGCTATGGCAAAACAAGTTATGGCACTTTTTGAAGAACGTTATAAAACATTTGAATTACAAAAACTGCAAGTACAATTAAAAGAGCGCAACGACGAGCTTAAAGATTTTGCAGGAATTGTTTCCCATGACTTAAAAGCACCACTTTCTAATATTATAATGATAACTCAATTATTAAAGGAAAGTGAGCAAGAACTAACTGAGCAAGCTAGAAAGTACTTAGGTTATTTAAAAGAAAGCTCTACCAGCATGAGTCGTTATATAGATGGAATGCTCATGTTTTATAAGAGTGATGAACTGGTAACAGATGAATATGATAGTGTGAGTTATGTTGATTTAATTGAGGATGTTATTTCAATGACCGTTCTAGATGATCATACTAAGATCCTTTATATACCTGAAACAGATACCACTTTAAAAACTAATGAGATTGCTCTAAAACAAATTCTGATTAACCTAGTTACCAATGCGGTAAAATATGGCGATAAGGATGTAACAGTCGTTGATATCACTCTTAAAGAACACATTCAAGAGTATGAAATTATAGTAAAAGACAACGGTAGCGGTATAGCAACTGATAAGATCAATTCTGTCTTCAAATTATTTTATGTTGCCGCCGAAGAAGATCGAAATGGTAAACAAGGTACAGGAATAGGACTAGCAACAGTTGCGAGACTCTTAGAACATATGAATGGATCGATTACCGTAAACTCAGAATTAGGAAAATGGACAGAATTTGTGATTCACCTTCCTAAAAGAGAGATAGATAATTAGATAAGAATTTATTCATCCTTTAGTTTAGTTCCATTCTTGCGGTACTCTACATCCATATTTTTACCTTTTTGCTTGAATTCCACATCGTAGAATTCGCCTTTTGCAGCACTGAGTACATGTTCGATCTCGGTAATTTCACGATCGCTATATTCATTTTTAATGGCTTGTTTTACTGCTTTAGGTAATTCTTTGTATTTAATACTATTTTCTGTTTCTCTCCAGGTTCCATCTTCATAAAAATCAGCACGGTATTTTTCGCCATTTTTTTTAAAATGCGCTTCCCAATAGCCATGAGCATCTTGTTCAAAATCTGGATCATGTTCATTGGGATATTTTGCAGTAAATGCATCAACCACAGCCTTAGGCGCTTTACTATTTTTAATATTTTGACAACTAGCGGTAAGAGATAAGAATAATGATACGAGTATAAATGATATATGCTTCATGGTAATTTTTTAAGCAAATTACTTTTTTAGATAGAAAAGATATTTAATACTATACTAATCTTTGTAACACTTATGTTAATGTCTATTACCAGCTTATAGGTTTGTAATCCTTTAAAAATTTACCACACCAGTGTTTACCAGTATTAATTCCATCAAATAATGGATCCATAACACGTGCTGCTCCATCAACAATATCTAATGGTGGCTGGAAATCATGGATTTCTTGTTTGCGTTGAGACAACTCTACAGGATCTTCATCAGTTACCCATCCCGTATCTACCGCATTCATGTAGATACCATCTTTAGCAAGTGTACCTGCCGCAGTGTGAGTAAGCATATTTAAGGCAGCCTTTGCCATATTTGTATGTGGATGACGGTCTTCTTTATGGAATGTATGAAACTTACCTTCCATCGCACTTACATTGATAATGTGCTTTTGTCCTGTATTATCTTTCTTCATAATTTCAGAAAGTCTATTACACAAAACAAATGGCGCAACCGAATTCACCAATTGCACTTCAATCATTTCAGTAGTTTCTATCTCTCCTAGTTTTAAACGCCAGCTATTTGTTTTTCTTAAATCGACTTGCTGTAAATCTGCATCGAGTTTGCCTTCTGGAAATACTTCTTGTGCGACTAGAGCTTTATCAAAACTATATGGAATTTGAGAAAGCTTTGCACTAGCACGCAATCCTATTCCTGGCTCTGGACCATGCCAGGTAACCGGCATGTTCTTATTTGAAGAAGAACTAGGCGCTAGCAACTGTAACTCTTGAAGACAGTTGTAATGATCTGTAAGTGTTTCTTGTGCAAAAACTGGTAATTCCTCAAAAGAAAGCTCTTCATTAGGCATCAAATGGGCATAGAAACCAGAAGGTCTTCTTACGGTTTGAGCTGCATTATTTATTAATATGTCTAGACGGTCGTATTTTTGCTCTATATAATTACAAAATATCTCCACACTAGGAATGTGACGCAAGTCTAGTCCATGAATATGTAAATTGTGTCCCCATTCTTTAAAGTCTTCTTCCTTAGAAAATCTCAATGCACTATCATGAGGAAATCTAGTAGTCGCTATAACTGTTGCTCCAGCACGCAATAACATCAAAGTAATGTGATATCCTATTTTTAATCGTGAACCTGTTATTATTGCTACTTGCCCTTTAACGTTTGCTGTTTGAAAACGTTTAGCATAATTAAAATCACCACAGTCGGTACACATTTGGTCGTAAAAATGATGCAATTTTGTGAACATGGTCTTACATACATAGCAATTCCTAGGAGAGGATAACTCACCTGTTTCTTTTGTAGATAAATCTGCTGGGGCCAGTAATTTAGGAGCTTGAAAAACCACGTCTTCTCGAGCACTTCTTATTCCTGTTTCTTTACGAGCATGCTTATCGCGCTCTATTTGTTTTCTTCTCGCAGCTTTTTGAGCATCTTTTTTTGAACGCTTATATTCGGCCTTTGAAGGTCTAGAAACTTTTCCAGCGGCTTTTACTAGGGCAATACGCTCTTCTTCCTCAAGGTGAAAAATCTTCTTAGGATCATCTATGAATTTTTGAAGTGTAGTAATACAAGCTTCAACTTCTTGTGTTGAAATTGCGTCTACAGACATCTTATCTTGATCTTTCATAGCATGAATTTATGGGTGTAAATTTAATAGTAATCTGTAAATAATTGTGACAATGATAAAAGGTAAAGAGTGCTTTTAATTATTCGCTTTCGCGAAAGCGGAACCACGATTCTCTAAGACCCTAATTAAGTCATCTAGATTTAGGAGCTGGCTTTACATCTGTTTTATCTCTTTTCCTACTATTTATGAAGTATACTCCTGTTATCATTACTACAGCTGCAATTATGGATTGTGTAGTAATGGCTTCATCGAGAAAAAACCAACCTAAAAATAAAGCGATGATAGGGTTTACATAGGAAGAAGTAGCTACTTTTTCTGTAGAAATATTTTTTAATAGAAAATTGAATGAGGTAAATGCTGCGATACCTCCAAAAAATATCAAACATGTAAGTGCTATGATTGTAGAAGATGACCACTGTAATGGCGAGACCCATTGCTCACCGAATGCCAAACTACCTATCGCAAGCATGATACTTGCTGCAATCATTTGATAAGCCGTGGATACAAAGAAATTTTTGGGAACATCGGCTTTTGCAACAAAAAGACTGCCTACACTCCAGCTCAGTATACAAGATAGAATCATACCTACTCCAGTCCATGTTCCTTCCTTAGCCGTTATCTCGTTTTGGCTTACTAGAATGTACATTCCTAATAATCCTAGTAAAACTCCTATAATAGATTTAAGTTGTAATGCTTTGCGTTGTACTAATCTCATGAGCAGTAGAATAAATAAAGGTTGTAATGCGGCAAGTAATGCGGCAAAACCAGTATCTACATATTTTAAAGCCCATACAAAAACACCATTTCCATAAGTAAGAAAAAGAAAACCAACTAGTATGGAGTTAAACAATTGTTTTCTAGTAATTCTTAATTGATAACCTAGAGACTTTGCGATGATAAATATGATAGTACCAGCACACAAAAATCTTACACTTGCCAGCATTAAAGGGTCGAGCTGGCTCACGGCCATTTTATTCCATAAATAGGTAGAACCCCAGAAAACATAAGTGGAGAAAAAGGCAAGTAAAATGAGAATGGTCTTTCTATTCATGCGCGCAAAGCTACTCTAATAAAAAAATTGGTAACGTAATAAATAAAAATATTTGATAAAAAATAATGCATAAAAAAAGCCCATCTAAACTAGATGGGCTCTGTACTTAAAAATTAAAGAATCGAATTAGTCGATTACTCTAACATTAACAGCGTTTAAGCCTTTCTTTCCTTCTTTTAGTTCAAATTCAACTTTGTCACCTTCACGGATCTCGTCGATTAAACCTGTTACGTGTGCAAAATGTTCCTGACCTGATCCTTCTTCTGTGATAAATCCAAATCCTTTTGCGTCATTGAAAAATTTTACTGTACCTGTACTCATTTGTAATAATTTAAATTAATAATACTTCTTATTTAGTTTCAAAAGCTGTGCCACAAGAGTATTCACCATGACTAAGCTCGTTATAACTAGAAAAATGATAAAAATTAAATAAGAAATCCTACTAATCTTTATGATCATAAACTCCAATCACATTGCAAAACTAATCTTTTTATTTGATCTGCAATGACTTTTGATCAAAATACATTTACATTTTTCATTTTAGTAACATTCGGCTACTTAAATTGCTAAAAATTAAATAGTTGACTTATTTTATTTAAGCTTCCTGAAGATCTTTCTTAGACTTGCGGTATAGGTATGAGTTAAAGATGTTGCGTTTTGCAAATCGATAACGATTATCTGCATTAATAAGTTTTTTAAAAACCTTTACATCTACCCCAAAATACTCGTAAGTTTTTCCATCTGTAAATGTTACTTCTAGAACTCTACCCTTATGATCAAAATCTTGAATACCTGTATTTGTAATTGTTTCTGTATACTCGTCAAGTTGCGCTTCTTTAGTTTCTGGCGCGATACTAACGAGAAAATGATATCCATCTATAACCTGACGGCTCATTACTTCTGCTTCTTCTTTTTTAGGATCACCATCTTGAAATTTATCAGGATGCCATTCTTTAACAAGATTGCGGTAACTTTTCTTTAATTCTCTTAGGTTGATGTCTTTCTCTACGTTAAACATCTTTTTGTACTGATTAATACGCTTCATGTGCTCCTCTTTTTAAGGCGGCGCAAAAGTACATGATTAATCGGTTTAAAAACGTTAAATATTAGTAGGATAAAAAAGTGGTTAAAATCTAGTTTTCGCCTTGAGCGATAACATATTAACCGTTACTTTGCTAGTTTTCTCAATGCCACCCATTGCTTGAGCATATCACGTGAGTCAGTGGCTGGATAACCTAATACTGTCTGACCTGCTTTTACATTATTCATCACACCGCTTCCTGCGCCTACTGTAGCACCAGATTCTATGGTTGTGTGATCTTTTATACTAGCACTACCACCTATGATAACTCCATCTCCTAGTGTGACAGATCCTGCAAGACCACTATGACCTGCCATAATGCAAGATCTTCCCATAACACAGTTATGAGCTATTTGAACCAAATTGTCAATTTTACAACCATCACCGATAATAGTAGAGTTAAATTTTGCTCGATCCACACAAGAATTTGCTCCTATTTCCACGCCATTACCTATCACAACGTTCCCTATGTGTGGAATTTTTACTAAGCCGCGACCGTCGTCTGCAGGTCGGTAACCAAAGCCGTCTGCTCCTATACTTACATTATTATGAAAGATACACTGCGCTCCTATTTGAGAACGCTCTCTAATTACTGTACCTGACCAGGCAACGGTTTGAGGACCTATGGTAGAATCGTCAAACACACTAACGTTATGATACAAAACAACTCCATCACCTAAAGTTACATTTTTACCAACGTAACAATGCGCTCCTATTTGCACACCTTTTCCTAAAGTAGCCGTTTCATGAATGATGGCTGTGGGATGGATTTCTGTTTCAAAAACAGGTGTATCTGGCTGGAAGGCTTCTAGAAGCTTTGCCATAGCAAGGTCGGCATTTTTTACTTTTATAAAAGCACGATTATCTCCAGGTTCTAAATCTATGTTATCATTTATAATAGCAACTGAGGCGTTAGAGTCTGACCAGAACTTAGCATACTTTCTATTGCCTATAAACGTAAGATCAGTTTCTTTTGCATTTCTTATCTCTTCTACTCCGGTGATAGAATGAGTTGTTTTACCTACTAACTCGCCTTGAAGAACTTCGTTTATTTGTTGTACTGTAAATGAAAGCATAGTGAATTTAAATATTAAATACGTGAGGTTATAAAATAAAAAAGCTGCTTGATTAAGAACCCTAATCAAGCAGCAAATTTACGGTATAATTGTATTACTACTTCTTCAAACTCTCCATATCGATAACAAAACGATATTTCACGTCACTATTTTGAACTCTCTCAAAAGCATTATCAATATCCTGCATATCGATCATTTCAACATCTGACACGATATTATGTTCTGCACAAAAGTCCAACATTTCTTGAGTTTCCTTGATGCCGCCTATTAATGAACCGGCTAGTCTTTTTCTTCTTAAGATAAGATTTCCACCGTGAACGTTTTCAAGAGGCTCGATGGCGCCTACTAGACACATTGTTTTATCCCTTTTCAATAACTCCAGATACGGATTTACATCATGACCTACAGGAACAGTATTTAATATAAAGTCAAAGCTGTTACTGTGCTCTTTCATTTGATCTTTATCTTTTGATAAGATTACACTATCAGCACCTAAACGTTTTGCATCTTTAGATTTTTCTTCACTAGTTGTGATCATAACGGTTTCTGCTCCCATGGCTGCCGCAAACTTGATTCCCATGTGGCCTAAACCACCTAAACCTACAATTCCTACTTTATCACCTTTTTGCACATTCCAGTGTTTTAATGGAGAATAAGTAGTAATTCCTGCACATAATAATGGCGCCACCGCTTTGATATCTAGGTCTTCAGAAACTGATAGCACAAATTCTTCTCTTACCACGATTGTAGTAGAATAACCACCTAATGTATGACCTCCTATAAATTTATCTTTACTATTATAGGTACTTGTAGAGCCATTTTCACACCACATCTCCATATCTTCCTCACACGCGCTACATTCTTGACAAGAATCTACCATACAGCCTACTCCTACAAGATCACCTACTTTATATTTAGAAACTTTGCTTCCTACCTCTGTAACTTTACCTATGATCTCATGACCAGGAACTATAGGGTATTTGGCATTGCCCCAATCGTTTAATTTAGCATGTATATCACTATGACATACACCGCAATATAAGATATCAATCTTTACATCTATATCATGTAAATCTCTTCTATCGATAGTCATTTCTTCAAAATTTGCATCTGCACTAGATGCTCCGTATGCTTTGGCTTCTAACATTCTCTTTCTATTTTATAAATGCAAAGATACTTTTATCGATAGGCACGTTCGGTTAAGAGTGCGTTAAAGAGTAAGTCTTACTAAGTGTTGTTTATAATTTTGCTTTCGCGAAAGCGAGAACTCTTCAAAGCCTACTTTACTATTATATTTGTTCAAAAAAAGAATGCATATTGTTTTAATTGAGCCAGAAATTCATACCAATACTGGTAATATAGGACGTTTGAGTCTTGCTACAGGATCGCATTTACATCTGGTAAAACCTTTAGGATTTGAACTTACCGATGCTCGATTAAAAAGAGCTGGGCTGGATTACTGGCAACATATTGACTTAACGGTTTATGAAACCACAGCAGATTTCTTTGAAAAAAACAAAGGACGTAATATGGCGTTTTTGAGTAGTCATGGAGATAAAGATTATACAGAAATCCCTTTTGAAGATGATGTGATGTTGATTTTCGGCAAGGAATCTCGTGGTTTATCACATGAAATTGTAAGTCAATTTAAAGATCATCTTTACAAAATACCACAATACAGCAAACATATTAGGAGTATAAATCTAGCAAACGCGGTGGCAGTGATTACTTATGAGGGATTACGACAGTTAAGAGCATAAAAAAACCAGCCATTAATTATGACTGGTTTATGTTTTAGAGTTTTCTTTTTATTTTTTGGACTCCATTTCGGCTTCTTTTCTCATTTCTTCACCAGCAACAATTCCTATTTCTACACGTCTATTTTGCGCTCTACCTTCTGGAGTTGCGTTAGAAGCTTTAGGTGCAGTTTCACCACTATAAGTCATAGCAATACGATTGCCTGCTATTCCATGAGTGGAAAGGTAATCTCTTACGCTAGCCGCTCTCTTTCTAGATAACTCTAGATTATAGTCAGCAGCTCCTTGATCGTCTGTATGACCTGCGACGAGCACTTCCGTACCTGGATACTCGTTCATTACTTGAATTAATTGATCTAACGTAGATTGTGAGCTTGCATTTAGTGCCGATTGATTTGTAGCAAATTTTACACCGCTACCTTCGTCAAATGTTACTAGAATTCCTTCTCCTACTCTTTCTACATCGGCACCAGGTAATGTCGCTTGAATTTCTTGCGCTTGCTTATCCATTCTACGACCTATTAAGTTACCTGCAATACCACCTATAGCAGCACCTGCAATTGCACCTTCTGTTTGATTATCACCATCTCCTACATTGTTTCCGATAATGAGACCCAAGATAGTACCTCCGGCAGCACCTATTACAGTACCTTTTTGCTGATTGTTACTGTTTTTTACAGCTCCACAACCTACTAACAAAGAGGCTGCGATGAATATGGTTAAAAATTTAGTTTTCATAATATTTTTTGTTTTTAAATAATTTATACAAGAATAGATTTGTTAAAATTTAAGTTTACATCAACTTTTTGACCATCTACAAAGGTCTCGATAGTAAGCGTCATCGTGTATTCTGTTAAGCTAGTGATTTTTAATTTGTAACCATCATTTGAAGCTGACTTATAATCCTCATCAGTAATTTTTAATAATAACTCACCTGCAGTAGCGCTTTTATCACCAGGTATAGTCCAGATAAATTTTCTTTGAATAGTTGAGCATGTATCATTAAGCTTATAAGTTCCACGATTATTATTTGATATGAAATACCAACTACTATCCATAAAACATGAAGCGTCACTATCTTGAAATAATGTCGAATTAAATGATCCATTTCCATCATAAGTAATGGAACTAAGCGACCAGTTTCCGTTTATAGATTTCTCCGTGTTCTTTACTGCATTAGTAGACGCACAGCCTGTGATTAATATTGCTAAAAATGCGATGATCAAATTACTTTTCATAACTTTAATTTAGTACAATATTATCTGTATTATCGTATTAATCTGAGATAATTAACCATGTTTAACTTAATTTGTTTAAAATATCTTAAAGTATTAAACAAAAAAACTCCGATCATATAGATCAGAGTTTTTATTACAAATCGTTTTAAATTATTTAAGAGCTATCAACCTCTTAGGTTGTGGTAAAGCTTCTTCCTTTTTAGGAAGACTTATGGTAAGAATACCGTTTTCATAACCTGCATCAATACCATCTTGGTTTACGGTTTCAGGTAAATTGAAGCTTCTTTTAAAAGACTGTTTTGTAAATTCTTTTCTAGTAAATTGTTCTGTAGTTTCTTCATTACTTTGCTCTACCTCAGAAGAGATGGATAGTAAATCATTCTCTACTTCAATGGTTACGTCTTCTTTCTTAAAACCAGGTATTATCATTTCTAAGGTGAAGGAATCATCTTTTTCAGAAACATTCACTGCTGGTAGAAAGGCTTTATTACTAGGTTCAGTACCACCTAAATAGTCGTTGTTAAACATCTCATCAATTAATGATGGTAACCAGTTATTTGCTGTTCTTGTTGCTAATTTCATAATATTATTTTTTAAGATTTTTATTAATTATGAAATCTTATAGACAAACTAAATACCAAACTTTAAAAGCGACATAATGTCGCTTTTAAAACAATATTACCTGACTAAAAGTCATTAATTACTGTTAACAGCATGAATTTGCATCAATTCTGAAGGTGGAATCTCGCCATGTGGGTACTTTAACATAGTGGCTAGTAGACTATCAACTGTAGACTTTCTAAAACCGTATTGTAAAGCCACACTGTGCAACAATTGTAGTTCTAACTCATCTACATGACCATCAATATGCATCATTAACATCATCCTGTGAAAGTGAAGTATGCGCTTAGCAAATTTTTTAGGGACTACAGTTTCTAGTTCTTCAGGGTGTTTTATCATTTCAATAACCTCACTCGCTTCTAGTTCCATTCTTTTACCTACTGAAATGATAAATGAAACTTCTTCATTTTTTAAAACATTATCTGCATGAGCCATTAGTATTAATTCACTAATAATGTGTTTCTTTTCTTCTACAGTATACGTCATGATTTTGTCTTAGATTGTGAAAATAAGAATTTGTTAGGATTTATATCTAGGCATTACTCCTACTTTTATCAAATGAAAGCATTAATTATAAGAATACGTTCCTTTATCAATACCATAACTGGTAGCATTGCATTTTATCCTACCTTTTATGCCATAAGCGCAGTAGTATTTGCCCTTATCATGAAATGGGCCGAAAGGAATAATGTTTCTTCTTACTTGCAAGAGCATTTGCCTCAACTAGTAATAAACGATATAGATACCGCAAGAAGTATATTATCCACCCTAATTGCTGGTGGTATTTCTATGCTTGTTTTTTCATTCTCCATGGTGATGTTATTACTGAGTCAGGCAGCGGCAAATTATTCTCCTAGAGTACTTCCTAATCTTATTTCTAATAGAAAACATCAATTCATATTAGGGACTTTCTTAGCAACTATTTTATATAACATCATCACGGTCATAGGGCTAGAACCTTCAGGTGAAAAATATCAATTACCAGGATTTTCTGTTTTGATAGGAATCATATCTGCATTTGTTGCTTTAGGTGCTTTTGTTTACTTCATTCATAGTATTTCTACCAGTATTCAAATCAACAATATTTTAGAAGATATATTTAATAAATCATCAAATAGATTAAAGTTACTCATTCAAGAAGAACGAGTTGCAGAAGATTTTCCCGATACGTCCAACTGGTTTACTTATAAAACTAAAAAAAGTGGAACTATACAAAACATAAGCATAAACGGCCTTAAAGAAGCTGTTGAAGAATTTGATACCAGATTTGAGGTGCTAATTGTAAAAGGGCAATATATTCTCACGGACTCTGATATGTTTCTATCAGAAAAAGAATTAAATGATGAAGAATTAAAGGAGATATACAAAAACTTTAATTATTCAGAATCTGAGTTAGTTAGTGATAACTATGCCCTAGGTTTTAAACAAATTACTGAAATAGGTATCAAAGCAATGTCTCCAGGGATAAATGATCCAGGAACCGCTATTGATACTATCGATTATCTTACCGAACTAGTAAGAATAAGAATGCAAAAAGAAGATCATAGCATCACTTTAAATGATGATAGTAACCCTATCTTAAAAGTGAAAGTTATTGCCTTTGAAACACTTATTTATAATGTATTTGCATCCTATCGCAACTATTGTAAGCACGATATATCAGTCATGCAAAAGTTACTGCAGCTGTTTAATAGATGTATAGGTAGAGAATCATGTCAGCAATCTTATCATCATGTCCTTCACAAACAGGCACAACTACTTATTAGTGATGCAGAAAAATCTATTTCTAACGAGCATGATATAGGCGTACTTAAAAATCAATTTAAAGAAATTGAGAATAAGATGAGCACTATTAATTAATTAATACAATTGCTATTATAAACGCTCCCAAGACTGCGTGCGATAGAAAAAAGCTACGTAACCGCGTACCATTAATTTATTACTATCCTCTTCATTAAGCCAAATTTTACAAGTATATGTTTTACCGTTTTCTGGATCTAGAATAGTACCATCTTTATATTCATCGCCTTTCTTTTTTAATCCTTGAATTATTTCCAGACCTATGATGGGAGCATCTTTCAAATCTCCTTTGCATTCTACACAAAGCGGTTTCTCTGGAGCTGCTTCATCCAGTACTTTGATGACTTTACCATAAACTTTTCCATCACGCTTGTAGATTTCTACATGTGACTTTACCTCGCCGCTATCATCATCAATGGTTTTCCAAGTTCCTGTAACGTTTTGTGAGTACGCTTTCGCGAAAGCGAAAACAACAAAAATAAATGTAACTAGATATCTCATATTTATAAATTAAAAAACCCATGTAAAATTACTACATGGGTTTGATTTGTATCAATTAAACAAGGCTTACTTATTTAACATTCCTTCTTTCAAGTCTTCATCTGCAGGGTCATCACCTAACCAGATTCCAAACAATCCTTTTTTAAAGTTAAGACCAGCTATAGTTCCTATTTGAGTACCGTTTTTAGATACCATAGTTCCTTTACCAGGTAAATAAGCAATTTCAAAATGATCTCCTTTTACAATAGCATCCTTAAAAAAACCTATAAACGTATTGATTTCTTTTTGAATAGCTTTTCTTTCTTTGCTAGAACAACTATCATCAAAACCATCTTCCACAGCACTTTTCATTTTGTCTTGTGTTACAGCCTCATCAGTAATATCTAAAGTTATCGCCATGGCTTTATCTGCATTTAAAAGTGCCTTGCCATCACTAGATTTTTCTGTCAAGTATAAAGCTCCTACATATAAATCGTACCAAAGCTTTTCTCTCATACCAGCGCCGTTTAATTCTAGCTCTTGTCCAGAAACGGTTATCGATTTTTCTACACTTACACCATTAATTGTTTTTTGCGCTGTAGCAGTATAGGTTCCTAAAATAGCTAAGGCTGCAAGAAGTAATTTTTTCATTTTTTAAAATTTTAAGTTTTTAAATATACTATGTTGTTTTCAAATTCCGTGCCTTTAATGCACGAAGTGATGCATTTAATTCAAATCCTAATAATAAAAGGTTGGCATTAAGCCAGATATAAACCATTAAAATAAGCAGCGCTCCTATGGATCCATAGATCTCATTGTACGATGCAAAATTATCTATATAAACCCCATAAAGGTAGGAAAATAAGATAATCAAAAACGTTGTTACTACAGCACCTATGGATAAAAACTTAGTGTTTCTGCCTTCTTTTGTACCGGTGTAATACAAAGTACAAATAAAAATAAATAGCATGATCACTAAAGTTACATAACGTATGAGCTTTAACCATACTTCCATAGAATCCTGCGTCATAAAATCTCTAGCTCGCAACTCTGATATCCAGTATTCTACTACACCAGCAAGTACAACTCCTAGAAATAAAAATACAACGAGAATAATAGAAACTCCTACCGCAACAATATATTGTCTAAAAAATCCTCGGTTAAGATCTGAATGATAACTGCGTTCAAATCCATTAAAAATAGCGTTCACTCCATTTGCCATTAAAAATAAAGAAGTTAAAAAAGCTACTGTTAACAATCCCGTATTTTCTTGTAATGCTATTTCTTTGAAAATATCATCAAAAGCTCCTGCCGCTTGAGCTGGTAATAAATCGTTTACAAAAAACAATATTTCTTCTTGAAAATTATCTATCTCTATAAATGGAATCAAGTTTAAGATGAAAAGTATAAAAGGAAAAATAGCCATAAAAAAGCTATAAGAAATAGAACTGGCTCTAGCAGAGAAAGCTCCTTCTACAATACCTACGGAATAGGTTTCCCACAAATCCCAAGCCGTCATACCTTGAAAACCAGGTAATTTCCATCGATTTGTAATCGCAACAAACCAGGAAATTATAGGAATGCGATCAAGTATTTGCTTAAATCTACTCATGCATCGCCTTAAGGCTCAGGTCTAAGTTATAAACACTATGTGTAAGTGATCCACTAGAAATAAAGTCCACACCACACTCTGCATATTTTCTTGCAGTATCTAATGTTATTCCACCACTACTTTCTGTAAGACACTGATTA
>NZ_MAAX01000094.1 GCF_002162835.1 Nonlabens dokdonensis | reverse complement strand
AAAAAGATTGTGCAAACAGTTGAAGAATTATTTCATAAATTAGGTAAAAATATAGACGATACTAAAGAGGTGTTGCGCATCTATGGCAACATGAGTAGCGCAACGGTTCTGTTTGTTTTAGAACGCTTTATGAGTCGTGAACTCAATAAAAGCTCTAAGGGATTGATGTTGAGTTTTGGACCAGGTTTTACTGCTCAAAGAATATTGTTAGAATGGTAAATGATTTACAAAATAAATATGGATTGGTTCTAGGTGGCAGCAGTGGCTTAGGTTATGCAAGTGCTCTTAAACTAGCTGAAAACGGAATGAATCTCATCATCTTTTATCGTGCTTCAAGAATACAAGCAGCAGAAATTGAAACCAGATTTGATATCATAAGGTCGTTAGGAATTCAATTATTAACTGTAAATAGTGATGTCACTAGAGAAGATAAGCTGTCAGAAAACCTTGAAAAAATCAAGACATTCTTAAACGATAAAAAGTTAAGTGTCTTTCTTCATAGCATTTCTAAAGGGAATTTAAAACCTATGACAGGCGACAACACACTTTCTACAAATGATTTCCTGCAAACCATTCATTCTATGGGAATAAGTCTGTACAGCTGGACAAAAGCATTATTTGAAGCTGATTTATTTGCAAAACCTGCTAAAATTCTAAGTTTTACCAGTGAAGGAAGTACACGACCTATGAAAAACTATGCAGCGGTAAGCGCCGCAAAAGCTACTTTAGAAGCTATTAATAAAAGTATTGCCATAGAGTTTGCTCCACATCAAATCACTTCTAACTGTATTCAGGCTGGTGTTACAGACACCTTAAGTTTGAGCATGATTCCTATGTACGAAGAATTGAAAGCAGAAAGTTTAAAGAGAAATCCGCACAGAGAATTAACCACTCCAGAACGAGTAGCAAATGTGGTGTATTTAATGAGTAGGGAAGAAGCCAGCTGGATCACAGGAACTGTGATTAAAGTAGATGGTGGTGAGAGTCTTCAGTAATTTGAACTTGAACTTGAAATGATTTTATTTTTATGAGAAAGATCGTAAGTGAAACAGTTGGTATTCTAACACAAGATAATCAGTTCGAAGACTGGTGGATTAGTGACCCTATATCTATCCCTTTTTTAGAAAATAAAACCATGACAATCACATTTGCTGATTTCAATCCAGATGATGATGTAAATTTTATAACAGAAAGTGACAAAGCCATAAAGTCATTCTTAAATAAAAAATCCGAAGATCGTTTAGAATTGAGCGAATTGGCTTATGAAAATTGTATGAAGTTTTTAAGTGTAGTTCCTTATGATAAAGCTGATGAGCCTTTGTGGAAAATAAAAACGAAAGCAGATATTTGGAATTTTATCTATCCAACTGATATTTATATTTCTCGGAGGCACAGACGAGATAAAGATATTTATATAAATATAGCTTGCGAGTGTGAATGGGAGCAAGAACACGGACTTCAATTTATATTTAGAAGAGGAGAATTCCTAGTTAGAGTAAGCGCTCAGGATGGTCATTTAACAGAAGCTGATGCTTATGATAAGGATGATAGTCAGGATAAGTTATTAATTAAATCAAATAACATAAATGAGTACTCTAAAGCAGTCGAAGTTTCCTCTAGACCTATTAAGAATAATAATTGGTGGAGAAGAATATGCATCAAAATCTTAAAAAATAATAACTAATCTCAAATTAAAAATGCTTCTCAATTCTCTTGAAAAAATAGTAGCTAACCTTCCATACGGCGATGGATTCAAATTTGTGGATCAACTGTTAGAATTAGATGAAGAAAGCGTGATAGGTATTTACCGCTTTCGCGAAAGCGAATATTTCTACAAACATCATTTTATAAATAACCCAATAACGCCTGGTGTTATTCTCATAGAATGTATGGCGCAAATAGGATTAGCCTGTTTGGGAAATTACTTAATGAGAGAAAAAGAAGGGAAATCCCAATTTGTTTTTACTGAGAATCATATCAACTTCTTAAATACGGTTGTACCAGAAACAACTGTCATTGTGAGTGCTAAGAAGGAATATTTCCGTTTTGGAAAGTTGAAAGTCGTTGTCCAAATGATGGATGAATACGAGAACAAAATCGCTGAAGGCTGGATGAGTGGGATGATTGTGAATGAGTGAATTACTCGTTTAATTCCCAATTGTAATCCATATACCTTACTCTTGCATCTTTATTGATTTTCAAGGTGCTATACTTATTTAGAAAATCAATTAGATCGCCATTTTTAGTAAAGTCTTCGCTGAACCATCTAAAGATTTTAGAAACGTCTACACGATCTTTAGTAATTTGATTTCTACTGGAGTCATTGATAAATTGAATAGCCAGTTTTTCAAGTTGCTGATCAACCTTTTGAGCAGTAAAGGCTTCATTAGGCAATTGCGGACAAGAGAAAGAGGCACAATTGATTCCAAAATGAATACGAGGCTCGTTCATTTTTCTTAAGATATCATGTTCTATTTCTTCAAGACTTATAGGTTTCCCGTTAATGCTCCAGTTTTTCTGTTCCCAAGGGTTTTTAATGTCTTTAATACTTTCTGTAGGGTAATTATTTATAATTAAATCCAAAGTCATAGCATTATAAGCATTCATATAATAAGCCAGCAAAGCATTGCGACTCCATGATTTATCAGGATTTGCAGCTTCAAGTGTTTTGATATAACTTTTTAAGTTGGCCGGATTCTTTTTTAATCCAGCATAATTAACTCTTCCACCTTTAGACACATACTTTTTCAATACTTGATCAAATAAGCTGTGGTCTATTTCCTGATAATCTTCTTGATAAGTTTGCTGAGAATCAATAGCTTTCATCTCGTTATTGTTCATTTCAACTAATTCTGCCATTATGGTTTCATCGTTTTTTTCTTTTGCTGTGTTGCAAGAAAAGAGAAAAAATGATGCGGTAAGTAATAAGATCGTTTTCATAAATGCTATTTTAAATGTTTGCTCACTTGTGATTTTCTCAATTAAAAGTATTGTCCTATACCAAAAACAAAACCATTTGTTGCGTTGTTACCTATTCCAAAACCATAGTCAAAACGCACAACAGCATTAAAAATACGTTTATGTATAAACCTTATTCCTAAACCTGGGTTAACTTTTAAGGTACTTCCATCTATAAGATCCGTAAAACCACCAGTAGGTGATCTCCAGCTTCCTGCGTCTATAAAGGTATTGCTCTGGATAACAAACCAGTCTTTCTCAAACAACGTGTGACGGTATTCTGTATTAAGAACAACCTCTGCAGTACCACGACCAGCACTATTTCCCGCACCTCTTATATTAAGCTGGTTATCTAATTTAAAAGGAGCAAATCGTGACTCATTAAAAGTGGCATAAGAAAGTTGTAACCTGCTGGCCCAGTTTCCTTTATTGTTGACTTTCTTAAAATACTCAAAATCAGTTTGCACAATTAATTCATCAGCAAGTAAACCTTCTCCGCCAGTGATGTATTCTAGATTAGAAATACTTCTATAGCCAGAAACATATTGATAATCTATAATTAGGTGGTTGTTTTCATACTCAGCAATAGCGCTCCATTTTTGAGCGGTAAGTCTGTTAGGTACTGCGGTAGTTAATATGCCGTCTATAAAACTATATTTCTCATTTGCATAACGCACACCTAGCTGAAAGTTATTGTGAAAATCTAGTTCATAAAGCGCATAAACTTCTGCTGTACGGCTGTCAAATTGATAGTTTACTGTGTTATCGTTATTAAAAAAGACAGGTTCTCTTAGTACATTATTCTGGTAATTAACTCCTATACCCAGCTTATTTGTAATCACATAAGGCGCTTCCCAGTAGAGTCCATAGGAATTAAAAATATTACGTTCGTAATAACCTCCTATAATTTGATTCTGACCTAGAAAATTAAATTCAAAAACAGATAATCTAAAGGCAAAACTATCATCATTTGCTTGTGATGCTCGTACACCTGGAATAATGGTAAAATTCTCTTTGATTTCATAGATAAGCAAGAGTTGTTTAGGATTGCTTTTATCAAGTCTATAACTTGCTTTAGCAATTCCAGGCAATCTGTTGAGTCGTTCTACATCAGTTCATATGGTTTTAAGTTCAACAGCGCTTTGTGGTTTTACTTTTACCAGCCGTCTTAAAAATGCCTCCTTAGTTCTTTTTAAACCTTCAAATTCAATTTTAGAAATCACCACTTCTTGCGCGGTGATCGTTCCCATTGCAAAAAATAGAAATAAAATAAAGGTGTATTTAATCATTGAATGTACTTATTAAAGCAAAATTACTCGCTTAGAACCCTTTAGAACCTATAAAATATCATAATTATCATCACATCTTTATATAGTTTTTGTGATCTATTTGTGAACATCAAAAGAATAAATAGGCAGGCACAAGTTTAACTTAAAGATTTCTTAGTTTAGTACATCTTATGAAAAATATTAAAAGTAGAGTGGTAGTAACTGGTATGGGCGTTGTGGCACCTAATGCTGTTGGTGTTTCCGCTTTCGCGAAAGCGTTACAAGAACAAACCTCTGGAATACGATTTGATCAACAACTAGCGGACTTAAATTTCGGTTGTCAAGTCTCTGGAACGCCACAAATCTCCGACGAATTACTTTCAGAAAATTTTACTCCGTTACAATTAAGAGGTTTAAAAGCTAGCGGTCTGGTTTACGGCGTTATCGCAGGTAAAGAAGCATTTTCAGACGCCGGATTAGAAGTCGCTCCAAAGGATGAAGCGCACTCTGAAATGGGAATCATATTTGGAACTGGACAAAGCGGTGGTGAGAAGTTCAGAGAAGCGATTCATCTCATAGACGATGGAAGAGTGCGCCGGTTAGGAAGCACTAGCGTTATTCAAACCATGACGAGTGGTATAAGTGCATGGCTCGCTGGGGAATTGGGTTGTGGCAATATGGTTACTAGCAATTCCAGTGCTTGTTGTACAGGAACAGAGGCCTTTTTAATGGGTTATGAACGCATCGCAGCTGGAAAAGCGACACAAATGCTAGTAGGCTCGACCAGCGATTCTGGACCTTATATTTGGGGTGGCTTTGATGCTATGCGCATTCTTCCTACCAAGTATAATGATCATCCAGAGAATGCTAGTAGGCCATTATCAAATGATGCAGCAGGTTTTGTCCCAGGTTCTGGTGCAGGAGCTTTTATTTTAGAAAGTTTAGAAAGTGCTCAACATAGAGGAGCAACTATTTATGCCGAAGTGTTAGGCGGTGCTTTGAATTCTGGAGGACATCGTGGTGATGGATCTATGACAGCACCTAATGGTAAAGCGGTTCAAGATTGTATAAGGCTAGCTCTAAAAGATGCACAAATAAACTCTGAAGAAATAGATGCTATCAATGGACATCTTACAGCGACTTCTAAAGATGCTTTTGAAATTAAAAATTGGTCTGAAGCTTTGCATAGAAATGGATTGGATTTTCCACCTATAAACACCTTTAAATCTTACATCGGGCATTGTCTGGCAGCTGCAGGAAGTGTAGAATTAGTAGGCGCCATTTTGCAAATAAAACATCAGCAAATCTATGGAAATGCTAATATTACTAATCTTCATCAAGATATCACAGATATTATTAATTCAAAATGTGTTTCTACAAAAACTCAAGAAATGAGAATTGATGTGCTGGCAAAGGCGAGTTTTGGATTTGGTGATGTGAATGCTTGTGTTATTCTCAAAAAACACGATTCCTAATTATTGAATTCGGATTTAAGAACTTCTATCTAAATAACTTTCTCATTTGAGTAGATTAAATCTTAAACTCATCCTTATCGCTGGCTAAAATTCATTTATAGATAGTATTTTTAAAGTTCTATTGAAAAATAAATATGCAAGAAAACGAAATACAACAAGAACTTTTTAAAATAGTAAAAGTATACCTGCCACAAGATGTTAAAGAGAATGCTGTTAAGCTGGACAGTCATTTAATGCAAGATTTAGGTATTAATAGCGCACATCTTGTAGATATAGCTCTGGATGTAGAAGATGCGTATGATATCACTTTAAATGAGAAGGATATGGAAGAAATGCAAACGGTAAGTGATGCAATTAAAATAGTATCTCAAAAAACATCTTAAGCATTAAATTAATCGCTTAAACCATCAAATTATGTCAAGACTTACAAGAATTGAGCGCTTTGAAAATGAGGTAAAGTCCAAGTATCAAATTTTTAATGGGATCTTTATGACCCTACCATTTGATAAAATCTCTAATACTGGAGGACTCTTACCGTTATTTCATGAGCTATGTGTACGTGGTTATGAAAAAGGTAAAAACCCTACGGAAATCGTAGAGTACTTTTTTGAGCGCTACATCCGTGATGCAGACCAGAAAGAGCGTGAGTCCATGCTTTTTAGATTTATACAGTATATAGAACGTCAAGTGGTATTATTTGATGCGATTGAAGATGCAGCCTTTGGAAAAGTAAATAATCTTGATGGTCGTGGTTCCCTTCGTAGCGTGAAAGATGAGGCCGTAGCCTTGGGCAAAACTCAAGAATTAACATCCTATCTTAAGGAATTCAAAGTGCGACCAGTACTTACAGCTCATCCTACACAGTTTTATCCAGGCTCTGTACTAGGTATACTCAATGATCTAGGCGAGGCGATAAAAGCTAATGAAATCCAGCAAGTGAAATTGTTGCTTTCACAACTAGGTAAAACGCCATTCTTTAAAAAAGAAAAGCCTACACCATTTGATGAGGCTATCAGTTTGATCTGGTATCTTGAAAATGTCTTCTACTTTGCAATGGGTAATATTTATGACTATTTAAAGAAACATATTGAAGATCCACAGGAGTTTAAAAACCAAATTGTAGAAATAGGTTTCTGGCCTGGTGGAGATCGAGATGGTAATCCATTTGTCACAACAGAAATCACGCTTAATGTTGCAAAAAGATTGCGATCTACCATTTTTAGAAATTATTATCGCGACATACGTAAATTACGTAGAAGACTAACTTTTAAAGGAGTAGAAGAACAGCTTTCTAAAATGGAGAGTCAGTGTTATAAAGCTATTTTTGAAAAAGGCGTTCTAGATTTTACGGCGCAAGACTTAATAGACACCATGACCAGCATACGCGACACGGTAATTAAAGAACACAACTCTTTGTTCTTAGATCAAATAGATAGTTTTATTCATAAAATAGAGCTTTTTGGTTTTCATTTTGCAACTCTAGATATAAGACAAGATAGCAGTGCGCATGATGCGGTTTTTGATGAGATTCTCGCTTTCGCGAAAGCGGAACTACCAGACAACTACAACGACTTATCAGAAGTTGAAAAAGTAAATGTACTTTCTAACGTAGAAGGAAACTTGCGTCCGGACCAATTTAAGGAAGAATATACGCAACGTACTTTGAGTAGTATATATGCTATAAGAGATATTCAAGACCGTAACGGAGAAAAAGGCTGTAATCGCTATATCATTTCTAATACGCAAATGGCTTCTCAAATAATGGAGGTTTATGCCATGATACGCTTGTGTGGTATGAGTTCACCTAATATTGATGTAGTTCCTTTATTTGAAACGGTTCCCGATTTGATCAATGCTCCTGATGTAATGCGCAAGTTGTATGAAAATGAAAAGTATAGAGCTCATTTAAGTCGTAGAGGTGATAAGCAAGACATCATGCTAGGCTTTAGTGATGGAACAAAAGATGGCGGTTATTTAATGGCCAATTGGGCTATTTATAAAGCTAAAGAAGCGCTTACGGCAGTTTCACGAGAGTATGGTGTATCTATTGTGTTTTTTGATGGTAGAGGAGGACCACCAGCAAGAGGTGGCGGACAAACGCATCAGTTCTATGCTTCTATGGGAACAAAAATCGCTGCAAAAGAAATACAACTCACCATTCAAGGACAAACCATTAGTTCAAAATTCGGTACTCTGGAAAGCTGTCAGTTTAATCTAGAACAAATGATAAGTAGTGGCGTGAGCAATGCTGTATATGCAAGCGATATCAATGATTTCTCAGATAAAGATAAATCCACTATGGATGAGCTTTCTGAGATTAGTTACAAAGCATATACTGATTTTAAGGCGCATCCTCAATTTTTATCTTATTTAGAAAAAATGAGCACCTTAAAATATTATGCTAAAACTAATATAGGAAGCCGCCCTAGCAAACGAGCTGGCAGTACAGAATTGCGATTTAAGGATCTTAGAGCCATACCTTTTGTAGGCTCTTGGAGCCAATTAAAACAAAATGTCCCTGGTTTTTATGGAGTAGGAACTGCTCTTGAGGCAATGGATAAATCTGGTAAATGGGAAGATGCAACTGACTTATACAGAAATAATAAGTTCTTCCGTACATTACTGGATAATAGCATGATGAGTCTTACTAAGTCATTCTTTGGTTTAACTGCTTATATGGAACATGATCCTGTATATGGAGAGTTCTGGAAACTAATTTTTGAGGAATACCAGCGTTCTAAAAAGTATATGTTGAAGATTTCTGGAATGAGAACATTAATGGAAAATGAGCTTGCAGGTAGAGCAAGTATTGAAACCAGAGAAAATATAGTACTGCCGTTGTTAACCATCCAGCAATATGCGTTAAAAATGGTTCAGGACATACGATCAAATGTAGTTACTAATGATATTGTAATTTATGAACGTATGGTTACAAGATCTCTTTATGGTAATATCAATGCGAGTCGTAATTCTGCTTAAGGATTTAACTTAAAAACAGATAAAGTTTCAACACAATGGTTAAACCTTTGTAAATCCTATGCTTTTCACAACTCTTTACGTTTATCTTTAAAAGAAAAAAGTAAATGAGTACAAACGAAAAAAACATAATTAAGAAAACACCAGTTGATCACGAAATTCATGATTTAATCAAAAATCGATGGAGCCCACGTACGTTTTCTGACCAACCAGTTTCTCATAAAGAACTACAAGTTTTATTTGAAGCAGGAAGATGGGCGCCAAGTTCTAACAATATTCAACCATGGAATATAGTATGGGGAATTAAAGGAAGTGTGGTTTATGATCGCATTATGGATGTTCTAGTAGAATTTAATCAAAACTGGGCAAAAAATGCACCAGTACTAATTTTAGGAGTCATAGACACCAAAACTCCTAAAGGTGATGATAATTACCATGCACCTCATGATTTAGGTCAATTTGCCGCTAATATGGCGATACAAGCTCAAAGTATGGGAATTGCTATGCACCAGATGGCAGGACTAGATTACGAGAGAGCACGTAAGGAATTTAACTTTCCAGAAACTTTTCACGTAGCCACTGCCATAGCTGTAGGTTATTACGGAGGAGAGTTACATGAAGTTCCAGAAGATCTTCAAGATGCTGAAACTGGAGAACGTAGTAGAAAAAAGCAGAATGATTTTGTTTTTAATGGTGACTATAGAAACACCGCAGATGTTGAAGAATAATTAATATGCTGCACAAAAAAGCCTTGCAACGTTTATTGCAAGGCTTTTTTTATGCAGAAAGTAAATCATCAGTACTATGTACTTTTCCTGATAAAGATTGAGTCGCAATCTCTATAGACTTTTTGAATTTAGTTGATTTTGTTTCACAATAGATATTTTTATCCTTAGTGATAACAAGTACTTTAGCAACCTCGCGAGTACGATTACGTAAATCAAAAACTCTTTGAAAAGTTACATCTATGCGCAATACATTTGAGTATTTTAAAATAGATTGAAGACTTTTAACTGTAAAATGTTCTAACCTGCGATTAGTAGGGACGTGTAAGTAAGTAAATTTAACCATCTGTAGCTTTTATTAATACTTACGTGAAAAGTCTAGCTACGGTTTAGAAAAAATTGTTAATTCCTATAAAATGAATAATTTAATTAAGTTATTTCTTTTCAGTATTTAAGGTGTTTTCCTGATCTTCTTTATCGTTAGGTGTAGTAGGGTAGTATATAGAAAACAAAGCACCTATGAGTAAAGAAGCAAAGATAACTGCCAGAGACATCCATTCTGGAAAATGAATATGATGTACTAAGATCATTTTGATTCCTACAAAAGCAAGGATGGCTACTAGACTGTAATGTATATATTGAAATTTATCTAAAAGATTAGATAGAAAAAAGTACATACTACGCAATCCCATAATAGCTAGAATATTACTTGAGAATACAATAAATGGATCTGCAGTAATAGCAAGAATGGCAGGAATAGAATCTAGAGCAAATAACACATCAGTTAATTCTATTACCACTAGAGCGAGAAATAGCGGTGTCGCTATGCGCTTACCCATTTTTTTGATAAATAGCTGTTGACCTTCTATACGGTCTGTAACTGGAAAGAGCTTCTTTGAAAATTTATAAATACTCGAGGTCTTAGGATCAAATTCTTCTTCCTTACTTGTAAGCATCTTAAATGCCGTGTACAATAAAAACGCTCCAAAAATATAGGTAGTCCAACTCACTTTATTAATAAGTGTAATACCAAACAGGATCATCAATGCTCTAAAAACTAAAGCTCCTACAATACCCCAAAACAGCACTCGATGCTGGTATTTTTGATCAATAGAAAATGATTTAAAAATGACAGCAATAACAAAAATGTTATCAATGCTTAACGATAACTCAATTAGATAACCAGTTAAATATTTAAGTGCAGCATTACTAGCTGTTAATTGATCTGGATTCTCTAGATAACCATAATCATAAATAAAATAAATAGCTGCTGTAAAGGACAGCGCAATTCCTACCCATAAGGCAGTGAATTTTGAAGCCTCTTTAGTGTCAATGACATGAGCTTTTCTATTAAAAACAAATAGATCTAAGCATAAAAATATAGTGACTAAAATTATGAATGATATCCAGATAATCATAAGAAAAAAGTGTGGTTATAAGAAAATCCAGCCCATAAGGCTGGATTTTTAAAAATACTCAAAAATTGTTTAGGGAATATCAATTGCTGCTGTATCTGGATCAAAGAAGCTTAAGATTTCATTATATAATTTTATCTCTTTAGCATTTTTGTTTTGTATCGCAAATGGATAAATCAACATATCTGGATCTTTTTGAAGCATTTTAATAGCTCCATTGCAATCCAGGTCGTGGTTCTCACCATATTTTTTCACAAATTCAGAATGAGAAGTATGTATTAAATCCATCGCTCGCCTGTCTAAAAGGTCTGCAATTTCAGTCCACACAGTGCCAGCCACTTTTTCTTTAGAAACGTCTATGGCAAGTACATCTTTATCTGATGACTTTGCATATGCAAAAATTTCTCGGTGACTTTTTTGTTCTGAATTATAGATAAGAACAATTTGTCTAGGGTTTGTTGCTAGTGATATCATGATTTATGAATGCGTGATTATGGTTGCTTTCCTTTTCTCACATTGTGTTTTAAGCTGGTCTACTACCTTGTTAACAGAACCATGAAAGGTTTCTGTACTTTCCTCTGCAAACAATCTAGGTCCAGGAGCACTGAGTCTTATTTCTGCAATCATTCCCGTTTGGTCACTTGAAGTATTTTCAGTTCTAAAAAATACATCGGCGCTAGTTACCCAACTGTAACGATCAAAAATTGTTTGTAATTTTTCTTTTGTATAATTCTCAAGTTCCGTACTTCCTGAAACATGTTGGTAATTAAATTGAATAGTCATAATAAAAGTTTATTTAAACTTACGTTCTATAACTCAATCACGACTACAAATTAGTTTATCCTTAATACATCTTTAATATAGAATTAAGTTTATCTTATGGTGTAAGGTAACTAATCTAAACTTTCTATTAAATTAATATACTTAGAAGTGACGGTAAAGGCCTAGGGTAATATGGTATCTCGCTTTCGCGAAAGCGGAATTTTCATAAAAGCATATAAATTAAAAAATCCCGACATCATACTTATAACATCGGGATTCCATTTTCAATTAACGCAGTTATTGAATGATTTTAAATTCACAACGGCGATTGATTTCATATTCCTCATCAGTACACATTCCTTCTTCTACACAATGGTTGAGCGGTTGCATTTCTCCATAGCCTATACTGCGTAACCTTCTCTTTTCAACACCTTGACTAATCAAATATTCCATTGTTGAGGCAGCACGCTGGTTAGACAGTTTTAAATTGTACTCGCTAGGACCGCGTACATCGGTATGTGCTGATACTTCTACGTACATATTAGGATATTTTTTCATGATAGCTACCAGCTTATTTAATGTTACAGCTGCTTGTGGTTTAATCACCGCTTTATCAAAATCAAAGAATATCTTTTCCAGTTCTACTTGAACACCACCCTTACGATCTGGTTTAATGGTTTCTTCTGCATCCTGGTAGGAGAGAAGCGTTAAATAAATATTGTGGGTGATTTTCCCGTTTTTATCAGTGGAAAAGTCCACATCTTGAGGGATGTATAATTTACGAGTACCTCTAACCGTATATTTTTTATTAGGATCTGTTTTAAACTTATAAGTGGCATCTTTACCTACAATCATATCATCGATTAGAATTCCTCTTTCATCAAGCAAAGAAACTAGAGAACCTGGTAATAATTTTTTAGTAATACTATCTTGCACGACACCGCTAACCTCGTATTTAGTTAAAATATTTTCTTCTCTATTTGCCGTATATATACGATCTAGTCCATCACGATTTGAAGAGAAGTATACCTTATTGTTCTCCTCGTTGATTACAAAAGCATAATCATCTCTTGAACTATTAATACTAGGACCTAAATTAATAGGATTCCCAAGTTGACCATTAATCATATCTACTCTATGAATATCTAGTCCACCCATTCCTTGTTTTCCATTTGTGGCGTAATATAGAGTGTTTATATCGCTTATATAAGGAAATTGATCTAGATGCTCTGTATTGATAGCAGGACCTAGATTTACAGGATTACTGTAGGTACCATCGTCATTTACTATGACTTTATAAAGATCAAAGTCTCCATATCCACCAGGCATATCGCTGGAAAAATAAAGTACCTTACCATTTTTACTTATAGTAGGATGCTGGATGCTGTAAAACTCACTATTAAATGGTAATGATGTAACATTAGTCCAGGTGCCGTTTATTTTTTCGGCTCTCAATAATTGAATAGGAGAAATTTTTACACCATCAATTTTAACACGTTTATCATAATTACGGTTAAAGTACATTACTGTACCATTATTAGTAAATACAGCATTACTTTCATGTAATGGTGTATTGATCTCATCAGAAAAGGGCTTTACCTTGCTTATGGTACTATCATCACTCAGTTGTGCTTCATAAAGATCTAGGTAAGGTAAACCGTTCCAAGAATAGATAGGACGTTCTAAATTGCGAGAAGAGGCAAATGAAATTTGATCATTTTCTATAAAGGATAATCCAAAATCACTATTTGATCCTTTATTTGCAACTGATTTTACATCATAAATATGGGGTGTAGTTTTTTTAAGTTCTTTTATAAACTCTTCTGTATTCCAGTATCTACCATAGTAATAGGAAAGATATTCATCTGCTCTTTTGTAATTTTTTACAGCTAGCAAAGATTGTGCGTATCGATAGACACGCTGTCTATCTACGATATCCCTATAATCTGTAATTAAACGCTCGTAAGTTTGAGCTGCTTTTTCTAAATCATTTGTGAAGTAATAAGAATCTGCAAGATTTTGAAGTACTTCTTCAGTAGGTTCTAAATTCTCATAATTTGAAACAGCTTCTTTATAGGCATGATTATCAAATAATTTATTGGTCTTTTTAAGACTTAGGTTTTGAGCACTTAAAGAGGTTGTAATAAATAAAACAACTGGTAAAAATATATAATATAATCTCATAAGAGTATAGTCTAAAATGATTTAAAAAAATCTAGGAGAACGATCGTATCCACTTCTCCAAAATCTGGTTTTAATGTTATATAATAAGATGATTTCATGTGATCCAGAATTAAAATTACCCAGATTACTAGTAGTATAATCGTATGCGTATCCTATTCTTAATTCTGGAGCAACTCTAAAATTGAAAACTCCACTTACTGAATCATCAAATCTATACCCTACACCGACTTCAAATTTCTCATTAAATAAAACATTTGCATTAAGGTCTGTAGATAATGGTGCTCCTTTAACACCTTTCACCATAAATGACGGTTTAAACTTTAAGTTAGGATTGATATCAAACACATAACCACTATTTAAGAAAAAGTGAATATCTTGAACACCAGTAGATTGAATACCATTTTCGTTTTCCAGATGTGTGGTAGTTAAAAGGTTAGGAGCTGATAGTCCTACATAGAATTTATCAGTAAAATAAAAGGCTCCTAAACCTACATTAGGAAAGGATTGAGTAACGTTATCATTAAAAGCGACATCTGTATCTCTACCACCAGATTGTAAGTCAAAACCATTAAAATTTGCATCAAATAGTGTAAGACCTGCTTTGAGCCCTAGAGATAACTTTCCTGTTTCTGATACTGGTAAAATGTAGGCAAAATCTGCATAAATATTATTTTCAGTTACTACGTTTCCTATATCATCGTTTGTAAAAGAAATACCTACTTCTACACGATCACTTATAGGGTAATGAGCAAATAAGGAAGCTGTTCTGGGAGCTCCTTCTATTCCTACCCATTGCGATCTATATAAAGCGCCTATATTTAATTCAGATTTATTTGCTGTGGCATAGGCTGGATTAATAACACTCTGATTGTACATATACTGCGTAAATTGTGGATCTTGTTGCGCACTGACGCTCCAATACACCAAATTTATACATACCAATAAGGCTAATTTTATTTTTTGAATTTTCATCTTTGTTATTTCTTAGGGTAATGAATGATTATCTACTTAAGTATATTCTTCCTTGAGATGGTTTTGTAGTACCATCATTATAATTAAGAATATAGAAGTAAACACCTACTGGTAATTCACCATCATTTAAAAGTCCTGACTGGTTGCTGAAGCCATTAAATCTTGGTGTGTTAATATTTCCACTATATACGAGGTTACCGTATCTATTATAGAATTCGATTTCGAAATTAGGATATAAAAAATCCAAATTATCAATATCAAAAACATCGTTGACTCCATCGCCATTAGGTGAGAAACCATCTGGAATGGCTAGATCTCCACAAGCGGATAGATCTACCGAAACCGCAAGTCTTTCACTACTTTCACATCCAGTATTAGGGTCAATAAGTACAGCATAATATGTTGTTCCAATGGTCATTACAGTTGTTAAAGGAATAGAATTTGTTCCATTAGGAGCGTCATACCACAATACATTATTAGAACTTGCGTCGTACTCTTGAATATTGAGTGTTAGCTGTTGTAATGTAGGATTATCATTGATACAAAATAACTCTCCGTCTTGAGATAAAGTAGGAGTAGGAGCGTCTCCTATTACTACTGAAACTTGAGTACGTTCACTTGATTCACATCCATTTGAAACTGTTTGTGTAGCAAAATATGTTTGGCCATCCATCAAGACGTCTGTTGAAAGAAGTGGAATAGTACCATCAATAGTGTCGTACCACATAATCATGCTACCACTTACGCCGTTTTCCAGATCAATTACTGTTGGATTATCAGTAGCACAGAAGAATAGGTTTGCATCTACTACAGTTGGTGCAGGACTTTCGTCCACTTGAATGGTAAGTACAGCACTAGCGTCATTTGAACAAGCACCTTCGGCGGTAACTGTGTATGTGTACATTCCAGAGCCATCTAAGATGGGATCAAAAATATTTGTTCCGCTGTTTAGTAAAGGTGACCAAACTCCGTTGGTATCAGGAGTTCCTCCTAATTGAGTTAATAAGTCTATGGTTCCATCTATTACGCAAATATTAATAGAATTATCTGTTCCTGCATCAGGAGCTTCAGTAGTTGAAATCACTACAGTTGCTGATGATGTATTACATGTATTACTAACTGTATAGGTATAAGTTCCATCTGGATCTATAGAAGGATCAAACAATCCAGAACCACTATCTAGAGCAGGACTCCAGGTTCCTCCAGTAGTTGTGGAAGCACCTAATAATGTAAATAAATCTAAAGCCGCATCACTAGAACAAATAGCTAATGTAGCATCAGTTCCTGCATCTACAGGAGCTTCTACATTCAAAGAAATGATTGTGGAAGAATCGTTACATGGGGCAACACCAGCTACTATATATTCAAATTGATATGTTCCAGCACTGACAGCTGTAGCATCAAAAATATTATTGTTTAAGGCAGCTGTTCCATCTGTATCAACCCATATACCACCGAGATCTTGAGTTCCATCTAGACTATTAAAAAGGTCTACCATAGATTGATCATTACATACTGTATTTTGTACAGAAGTACCTGAATTAGGAGAAGAATTGATGGTAACTAGCGTGCTAGTAGCTTGATTCGATTCACAATTTGTAACTGGATCTAATTGAGTAGCATAATAATCTTCACCATCAATTAAAGCATCTGTCGGATTCAAAGGAGTCGATAGCGTTGCATCTGTATACCATGTAATTGAATTACCAGTTGCCACTAAGTCACTAACTGAAGCTTGATCACAGAAAAATTGATCAGGAGCCGTGGTTGGAGCTGCTATATCATTAATAGTTATTTGAACAGTGGCTGAATCAGCGCTACAATTAGATGATGGTAAAACAGTGTAAGTAAAATTAAAGGTTCCAATATTTAGGTTAAATAAATTAACTGTAGAATTGTTTAATTCTCCTGTAGCATCATCATCTGTCCAAGTTCCTCCTAAATCATTACCAGTTAACTGATTGAATAAATCTAATGTCTGATTAGCCATTACATCAGATAAACATATTTCAACGTTAGTAGGAGTTCCAGCGTCTGGTGCTGGTATAACAGAAACAAGTACCGTCTCAGAATCCATACATGAACCATTATTTACGGTATAAGTAAAATTGTAATCTCCGATGGCAAGACCTGTTAAGTCTACATCACTTCCATTTAATAAACCTGTGCTATCATCATCAGACCAAGTTCCACCAGAAACTTGTCCGGCTAATTGGTTGAATAAATCGAGAGGTGAGTTGTTAACTAATTCATTTTCACAAACTGTAAAGGGAATATCTGTACCAGCGCTAACAAATGCATCTATTACCACAGTTACAGTAACATCATTATCGGTACAAGTTCCTATTGCAGAAACTGAGTAGGTGAAATCAAAAGCTCCAGTTCCTAAAGTCGTTAAATCAATTGGATTAGTTACCGCAACTCCAGCTGAAGTAGCTCCTTCAAACCAAGTTCCATTTGTGTCTTGTGTACCATCTAGTAAATTGAATAGATCATATGGCGAATTT
>NZ_MAAX01000057.1 GCF_002162835.1 Nonlabens dokdonensis | reverse complement strand
GTTACATGGCCCATGTACCTGTTAAACTGTCCTACTAGCTGTCCGTACATGTTTTCTAGCTCGTCATAATTTTCTCCTTCTTCACCAGTCCACTTACCTAAATTAGGAACAATACGCTTTAAGTTTTTAATTCCATATGCACTAGCGCGCATAGAATCATCACCTAAATCTTCTGTTTGAGAAGTATAATCTATTACTCCACGTTGCTGACGACCAAATCTATAAACAGGATCTCCGGCCTTTTCAAGAATCCAGGAGTCAAGAACGCTTTTTTCTTCTTTTGCCGTTTTATCTAAAATAGGCTTGTAACCCCACATGATGGAATACTTGTCATATGGTCCTATGTTAGGCATCAATGCTACATCTCCATCTTCTGGTTGCGCTACATAATTAAAACGAGCATAATCCATGATGGAAGGTGCTGTTCCATATTTTTTTGTGAATTCAGGATCTCTTAGTTTTTCTACAGGATATGCAATTGAGCTACCCATATTATGAGGCAATCCTAATGTATGACCTACTTCATGAGCACTTACAAAACGAATTAAACGCCCCATCACAGCATCATCAAAATTATTCATACGAGCATCTGGATTGATAGCAGCGGTCTGAATAAAGAACCAGTTATGTAATAAAGTCATTACATTGTGATACCAGTTAATATCACTTTCTAAAATCTCACCAGAACGTGGATCACTTACGTGAGGTCCATTTGCATTAGGAATAGGAGATGCTAAATATCTTACCGTAGAATAACGTACATCTTCTGGACTCCACTCAGGATTTTCTTCTTTAGTAGGAGCATCTTTTGCGATAATAGCCTCTTTAAAACCTGCAGCCTCAAAAGCAATTTGCCAGTCTTCAATACCTTGTTTAATGTATTTTCTCCATTTTACCGGTGTAGCTGGATCTATGTAATAAACAATTTGCTTTTTAGGAACTACTAACTCTCCAGCTTTAAATTTTGCAATATCTTCATCTTTAACCTCAAGTCTCCAACGATCTAGGTAAGTAACTGTTTTAGTTTTTTGATCTTCTAGTCCATAGTCTTGTTGCCCTCTAGCAAACCATCCCACACGTTGATCAAAGTAGCGTCTTTTCATAGGTTCTTTAGGTAAAAGAATCATAGAGTTGCTCATTTCTAGAGAAATAGATTGAACACTACTATTAGACGGTGGATCACTAGATAGATAAGTTTTTACGTGTCTAGATTCAATATTTTGAGGATAAGACCTCAAAGTATCAATGTAAGATCTTGATGCATCTAGTCTACTAACCTTATAATTTCTTCTTGCTCTTTGCTGGAAACCGATTGCTTTTACATCTTTTGTAAAAAAGTCAGTTACATCTATCACAGTATTATTAGTAACACTATCCTTTTTGATCGCCTTAATAGGGAAAGAGTAAAGGATAGGCTCAAAGTTAGAGTTTTCAACAGCTATGCTTACTGGTAAAGAATCAGCTGCTACAACTTGATGAGAAACTACTCTCAACAATACATCTTTGTTTTTCTTTTGCCATCTTAAGGTTTGTGTATTTTGTTTTCCACCACCAAAACCAAGTCCAGAAGCAGTTTTTGCAATACGAGTCACCATTAACATCTCTCTTTCAAAAAGAGAATCCGGTATCTCATAGAAATATTTCTCATCTACTTGATGAACGGTAAATAAACCTTCATCACTTTTAGCTTCTTTTGTAATCACCTTAGAATAAGGCTGTATATCGCCTTTTTTAGGTTTTTTGGCTGAAGCAGTTTTTTTTGCCGGAGCTTTCTTTTTTCCTTGGAAAATAGAACAGCTAGTGGTGACAGACGCTGCAAGAAGCAACACCATCAACATTTTAATTGTACGCATTTAGTTAGAATTTTAATTGATGCCTAAATATATTATCATAAAATTCATTATTTCTTAACAAGGCGTTAACTAGAAGCTAATTTTTATAATATGCGTTAAGCTTTATTGACTACGCTTTCGCGAAAGCGAGAAATAAAAAAGCCACCTCTTACGAGATAGCTTTTGAAAATTAAATAGGAAGTAAAACTATGCTTACAAATCCCCTTAAAATAGCATTGTTGTACTTGTCTAATTTATTTAACCTCATATCTTTTTATTTGCTCACCATCTTTGAAGAGTGCAGCACCCATCTGACCTAATGCCATATTAACAACAATATATTGCCCATTGTTTTTACCGGCTTTATAAATAGAAGCTACCTCTAATTTACCTTTTTCTACTGGCACATTTTCATAAACAAAATAGTTAGCTTGTGTAGCATCAATGCCTGGTGATAGGAACATTTTCTCCACACCTTCACGTACGTTGACGATGTGTCCGTGCTTAAAATCTCCAAATTCAAAAACACCTGTAGTCAGTACCATGCCGTCCATTTTTATACCAAAACCATTATCGCAATCACCGGCTTTGCAAGGATTAGGTGTCTTGAAGTTACCTACTAGAGTCTCTCTAGATACTTCTTTTCCATTTTCATAGGTGATCGCTATTCTTTTAATCGTTTTGGGTATTATAGGAAATTCTATATGTATGCCTTCTTTGACACCGTTTACAAAAATGCCTCCTGTAGTGTTTCCTGTTTCATTATAAACGGTATATCCATTAATCTTACCATTTTTAAATTGAGACATATAATATGCACCCTTAGCATTTTGTAAATATCCTATACCATCGTATTTACCATCAGTGAAGAAGCCATGATACAATTCTACGTTTTCATGATTGATCATTCCATAACCATTTTTACAATCTCCGTTTTGACATGTTTGAGCATATGTAGATGTGCTGAATATACTCAGAGTGATAAAGTAGAATGATGTTAATAAGGTTTTCATATTGTTTGTATTATAAATCAAAAGTCTATGAATTCAGTTCCAGATACAATAGGGCAACTGTCGTATATTATTAGTTAAGTTATTTACCATAATAGATAAATGGTGCCCAGTATTTAGGGTGTTTTAACTGCTCGCCAAATTCTCCAGCAACAAAACGCCTTTTAATTTGTGTAACAGCGCTACTATATGGTACGTTTTCTAAAAAGACTAGCTTGTAGAACTCTTGTACAAATAAACTGGTTGCATAATCATTTACGGGCCATAGACTGGTAAGAGTTCCGTTTGCTCCTGCGCTAAGTAACGCATTATTCAATCCTTGTACGGTATCACCTGAGGTTATACGGCCTAATCCTGTCTCGCAAGCACTAAGCATCACTAAGTCAGGATTCATGTCCAGCTCGCCCATCTCGCTTACTGTTATCATCCCATCTTCTCCATCTTGTGGTGTGGGAAAAACGGTCATGGCTAGACCACTCAATTCAAAAATATATGGATTTACCGATGCATGACTGGCAAGGTGGATGACCTTATATTTATTCAACTCTCCACTTTTAGACATGCGTTTGAGTTCGTTTTCAGTCATATTTTCATTCAAGCGCACATCGGTTTTTGGGATTAACGAGTCGATGGCTAATACCTCTCTTTTGGTTCCTATGAGGTAGTCCATAGGCTTGTCACCTTGCAATGCTGCAAATGCATAATCTAAGTTTTCTCCACGAGCAATACTGGCATTTACGCGCAGCTGGAGCTTTCTTACATCGGTAATGCTTTGCACTTTTGTCGATTGATCTTTTCTTAAGGAATAGGTCGCATCACCGAATGCGAGAATATTTTTCTCATAATTTGTTTCTGACTCGTTGCGCAACGATACCAGTACACTAGCGCTTGGAATATAACTGATCTCGTAATCTTGAAGCAACATACGACCTGTCATCATATGTGTAAGCGTTTCAAAAGGGATGAAGCTTAAATTTCCAGCTGGGCTTATAATAAGTTTTTTGAAAGGCTTTAATAAATTTTGTTCAGGTATGTAGTATTGATTAAGTCGCTTACTCATGCGCATCATTGCCTGTGGATTTTGGTAGGCCATGTCATCTGGACTAGGTGCGAGCTGCATGCGATACATTTCTAGAGCTATGCGCTGGTCCTGTGGTTGAGCAACGTATTCCTTATTAAATTTAGGCCGCTTAAGATCTATTGATTCACGCAGTTCTTTCTTAGATAATTTTTGCTCTGTATAAGCTGCGATTTTGGGATACCTGCTTAACGTCTCTGCACTAAAGACTGTGCCATCAAAATACTCAGCACTAACGTCATTTTTTGAAATTAAAAATACAAACAATCCATCGGGAGATTGTGTGTTAGGTGAGAAATAATAAATTATTGCCTCATCTGGTTCCAATACTTTTTGCACCTCATCAACACTCGTTTTTTGTGTAGAGTTACCTTTTAATTTATTATTAAGTAATACATTCTTGAACTCCTCTGCAATTTCTAATGCTTTTATAGGCTGTCTATTTTTAACATAAGTTCCGGCCAATGTGGTCAAAATATTATGGTAAAGACTTTGGTATTTTTCTTGTTCTGCACTTGTTGCAGTTTTTAAATCTTGCTTGATTTTAATAAAGGCACTTTCCATAAGCGGTAGCATCGCAGCGTAGTCCATACTTCTCAATTTATTAAGAGCTTGTGTATAAAGCATGCTGGCGCTAGCCTCGTCACTGGATATGTTTTTTAAACCAAACTGGACATCGTACGTATCGATCTGGTTCTTATAAAACATGGTCCTTCCATAACGCTGAGCAAGTGATTTAAACTCATCATAGTATGCGCTACCTTTTTCAGGATTTGCAGCTGAATAGTAGGAAATATAATGTACTAGGTAAGCCATCTTATCATGAGGATTTAGAATCCTAGAAAGACGTTGCTCTCTTTTATCTAAAATTGTTTTGGTGAGCGTTCTATTATTAGTTCTATATGCTGCTGCAAGAATATCGAGATACAACTGATCCTGTTGTGGCTGGAAAAAGTTTTGTGGCTGAGAAATAAATACGTTTGCTGCCTCGATAACACTTTGAGGATCTCTTGATGTATTCAGTGCGATATAACTCTTGTAGAGTTTATATTGTGCTTGTGGATTGTTCCGCTTTCGCGAAAGCATGACTAACATCTCATTCTCAATCGTTTTATCTTCAAGATCATGAATGTCCATGAATAGTGCCAGGCGCTGAAGCAGCTGCGTATAAATAACCTCATCGATCAATTGTGTATCGTGAGCTGTTTTGAAACTATTGAAATAAGTACTCAACTTTTTCTGTGCCTCGGTATTTGTGTAATTAGCTTTTGTGTTAATCAATTCACTGATCTGGACGGCAATACCTTGATAGTTCTTCTTAAGATCGGCAAGGTTATTAAGGTTGGTAGAGACGATCTTGCGGTACTCGGGATAGGTAGAGTAGTGGTTAAGCGCTCTGTTTATTGTAGATTCTGCACTGACCGCTCCACGTTTGACCATACTGCATAGCACCATCGCTTTGTAGGTTTTATCATTAAAACCAGTGTTCTTAAGCTGAATGGATAGATTATACATGTCTATCATCATTCCCGAGTCCAGTGTCCCAGCACCGTATGCCATAATTGCGTAGGGAAGTGCCTTGTCTTGCTGCTTTGTACCTAAAAGCGCATAGGCAAGCTTTGAAACGGCTAATGCAGGATCGTCATAGCGTTCTAATAAAATGTTTGCATTCTTAAATGTCGCGTTTGTGTTTCCAGTAGCGCTGCTAAGGTTGCGATAGCTAAGGTGGTTATCGATACTTTGTGGAAAGTTACGGTCTTCGTCATGTTGACCCTTTGAAACAAAAACGCAAAATATTATAAAAATACAAGCTGCTTTTTTCATGATAGAAGTTTGAATTATCAAATTAAAAGGAACCACTTATATCATTCAATAGGGCATTTGTCCTATTTAAAATGACGGTAATTTCAACTAATAAAAAAAGCCATCTCTTATGAGATGGCTTAATATTAATTATTGGAAAACGATATTACATCATTCCGCCCATGCCACCTGGCATTCCACCTGGCATTCCACCGCCTGCTGGAGCATCTTCTTTGATTTCTACAAGAGCACACTCAGTAGTAAGAATCATTCCAGAAACAGATGCTGCATTTTCAAGTGCAACACGAGTTACTTTTTTAGGATCGATGATTCCTTCTTTAAGCATGTCTACGTAGTTATCATTCTTTGCATCATAACCTTGGCTACCTTTTGATTCAAGAACTTTAGAAACTACGACACTTCCTTCTCCACCTGCATTTTCAACAATAGTTCTCAATGGAGATTCTATAGCACGAGCAACGATAGAAATTCCCGTTTCTTCGTCAGCATTAATAGATTTTACTTTTGAAAGAACTGATTTTGCTCTTACAAGAGCAACACCACCACCAGCAACGATACCTTCTTCAACCGCTGCGCGAGTTGCGTGAAGTGCGTCATCTACACGGTCTTTCTTTTCTTTCATTTCTACTTCACTTGCAGCACCTACATAAAGTACAGCAACTCCACCTGCAAGTTTTGCAAGACGCTCTTGAAGTTTTTCTTTGTCATAGTCTGAAGTAGTGTTCTCGATTTGAGATTTAATCTGACCTACTCGAGATTTGATATCATCATTAGAACCGCTTCCATTAACAAGAGTAGTGTTATCTTTATTGATATCTACTTTTTCACAAGTACCTAACATTTCTAGAGTAGTATTCTCAAGAGTAAATCCTCTTTCTTCAGAAATTACAGTACCACCTGTAAGAATTGCGATGTCTTCTAACATTGCTTTTCTACGATCGCCAAAACCTGGTGCTTTAACCGCAGCGATTTTAAGAGAACCTCTTAATTTGTTAACTACAAGTGTAGCTAGAGCTTCACCGTCTACATCTTCAGCAATTATAAGAAGTGGTTTACCTGTTTGAGCAACTGGCTCAAGAACTGGCATCAATTCTTTCATTGTAGAAATCTTCTTGTCAAATAACAAGATGTATGGGTTTTCTAACTCTGTAGTCATTTTCTCAGAGTTAGTAACAAAATAAGGAGAAAGATATCCACGATCGAACTGCATTCCTTCTACTACGTCTACATAAGTTTCAGTTCCTTTTGCTTCTTCTACTGTGATAACACCTTCTTTACCTACTTTCCCAAAAGCTTTAGCGATTAAATCACCTACTACTTCGTCATTATTTGCAGAGATAGAAGCAACTTGTTTGATCATCTCGCTAGAATCACCTACTTTTTTTGCTTGCTTTTCAAGATCCTTTACGATAGCTTCAACTGCTTTGTCGATACCGCGTTTTAAATCCATAGGATTTGCACCAGCAGCCACATTCTTAAGACCTTCTTTCACGATTGCTTGAGCAAGAACAGTTGCTGTAGTAGTTCCGTCACCTGCAAGATCATTAGTTCTTGAAGCCACTTCTTTTACCATTTGTGCGCCCATGTTCTCGATCTCGTTTTCTAACTCGATTTCTTTTGCAACGCTCACACCATCTTTTGTCACTACAGGAGCACCAAATGATTTACCTATAATTACATTACGACCTTTAGGTCCTAATGTTACTTTTACTGCATTTGCAAGAGCATCAACTCCACGTTTAATACCATCTCTTGCTTCTATATCAAATTTTATGTCTTTTGCCATTTTGTTTGTTTTTGTTCCGCTTTCGCGAAAGCGGAAATATGAAACTAATTTCTAGAATTTAATTCTTAATTATCGATTATACTATCGCTAGGATATCGTCCTCACGCATGATTAGGTAATCGCTACCTTCTAGTTTTAACTCTGTACCACTATACTTTCCATAAAGTACAGTATCACCCACTTTTACAGTCATGTCATGATCTTTTTTACCTTTTCCTACTGCAACTACTTTTCCTTGTTGAGGTTTTTCCTTTGCAGTGTCTGGTACATAAAGACCTGAAGCGGTTCTCGTTTCAACAGGTGCAGGTTCTATTACTACTCTGTCTGATAAAGGTTGAATATTTAATGCCATTTTAAAAAATGTGTTTTTGATTAATATACAGCGGTTATTTCCATAAATATGCCAACTTGATATCTATGACAAATATGCTGTAAACAAAAATATCCAGCTCAGAGAGCTGGATATTTTGTCAGTTTGAATGATGAGTATCGTTATAAACTGTCAGTTGCAGTTTCATTAGTCGCATTAGTATCTGGTAATGTTGCTGGAGTTTCAACAGCATTAGGATCTGTAACGTCTATCGTATTTGTTGCTTTGTCTTGAATAAGAGTAGTACTTGCTAATAGAATAAGCACTAAAAGCGCTGTAGAAAGTACCCAAGTACTCTTATCTAAAAAGTCACCTGTTTTCTTTACTCCACCTAGTTGCTGAGTTCCTCCACCACCGAAGCTAGATGATAATCCACCACCTTTAGGATTTTGTACCATAATTACTACTATAAGTAGAAAGGATACTAAAACGATGAGTCCTAAAAAGATATAAAATGTTGTCATTATGTGTTATTACTTTGTAAATTCTTGATTTCCTGAATTCGGTCTGCAAATAAACCACTTTTTTCTGGATGCTGCAATAATAAAATCTCATAAGCTTTTAAAGCTTTAGAATAGTTTTTCTGAGCTAGATAAACCTTAGCTAAAGTTTCTGTCATAAACTGACTGGGATCTGGATTAGTCAGCGCTATTTGTGCAGAGGTAGTTGCATTTTTACGAGGCTTTATTTTAGGCTTTTCGGCTAGGAACTGGTCTATTTTTGCCATTTTTCTAGCACGGTCATCTACCTCTTGAATAACTGGTTTTACTAGCGATGAAGTTCGAGACTCTTCATCACTCTTTTCCTTACCTAAGCCTGTTGCAGGTGCTGACTCCTTTTCCCGTTTTATAGGTTTTAATGTAGTGAGCTGCAACCATTGCGTGAAGCTGTATGTTTCTTCCTTATTAAAATCTAGAGGTTGATCTACTATCGATAGAGGCTCTTTCTTCTCAAATAAATCCTCATTTGCAACGTTCGTAAAATCCTTACTTGCATTTAAATTTTCTTCGGGAATTGCAGTTTTTATTTCATGTGATAGGGAAGATTCAACTACATCTATTTCTTGATTCTGTATTTGAAGATCTTTGATTTGAGAACTGATCTTATTTTGAGAAAATGTAGGAGAGGTAATAAAATCAAATAACACAGATCTGTCTGTGGTGTGAGCAGCCGTTTTTTGTAGCTCGCGATTATATAATGGACTGTTTTGGTTTTTTAAACCTTTTAAATATAGACTTCTTGCCGCCTGAAAATATGGATATTGTTCTAGAGTTTTTTCTAGAATAGCTATGTGATCCACATGTACAGAATCTGGTTGTGATATAACCTCGTTTATGCGAGTACTGTCTACCATTTAGCTAGTGTGTCGTTAAAAATATCTTGAGTGATTTGCTCAAACAGTACTTCCTTTGCTGTTTCTAGAGTGCTGCCTTGTAACTGCGCATTAGCATCATAATCATAGAAGAAACTATATTTTTTTTCAAAACTTTCTTCTTCATCTTTAGTGTTTGTAAATCTCAAATTTACTTCTAGTGTTACACGATTTTGTGCAGCTCTACTGTCTGCCGTAGCGGTCATAGGTGCGATGTAGAATCTGGTAATCTCACCTTGGTAAATATAATCACCATTTCTAGGTGTAAGACTCAATCTAGACTGATCATTAATCAAATCTTGTAATGCAAGTGTAAAGTCACGCTCTAATCCAGGTTCAACTAATACCGCTTGATAGCCAAAGTAATCTACTTGAAACGTTTTTATATTATCTGGAATGGTAACACCGCTTAAACTATAAAGTCCACAAGAGTTTAAACTTAGTGCGATAATTACTAATAGAATAAATCGAATTTCCTTAAAGATCATATTGTTTTATTTTACGGTAAAGAGTACGCTCCGAGATTCCTAAATCATCTGCCGCGGCTTTTCTTTTTCCTTTATGTCTTTCTAACGACTTTTTTATCAATTCTATTTCTTTATCAGCTAGAGAAAGTGATTCTTCTTCTACTATTTCTTGTGCAAAGTCATAACGGTCGCTAGGTGGAGGAACAGACTCTACGTAAGGACTGGATTCATTATTTGATGAAATAGTAGTAGATTTTTGCTCTTCTTGATTAAAATCATAGGCATTATCAATTACATCTTCATAATCTTGCTCGCTGTTATTATGGTTACCATAGATGCGTTTAATCAAGTTAGGATTTTCTTCCCTAACATGACTCGCGTTACCATTTTCCATAAGTTCATTAGTAAGTTTTTTTAAGTCGTTGAGATCGTTTTTCATGTCAAACAATACTTTGTATAGGATCTCACGCTCATTTGCAAACTCGCTATCGCTACTTTTTTTGTCACCTATAACTGCAGGTAGATTTTTGCCAGCGTCAGGTAGGTAGGTGCGCAATTTTGCAGCATTGATCTCTCTATCTTTTTCTAAAACGCTTATTTGCTCAGCTATATTCCTTAATTGCCTGATGTTACCACTCCATCTATAATTAGACAGCATAGAGACAGCATTTTCATCAAGTCTTATCGTGGGCATTTTATACTTCATTGCAAAGTCGCTTGCAAATTTTCTAAATAACAAATGAATATCGCCTTTGCGATCTCTCAATGGAGGCAATACTATTTCTACCGTGCTTAATCTATAATATAAGTCTTCTCTAAATTTCCCTTTTTCAATAGCATCAAACAACTTGACATTTGTTGCTGCAACGATGCGCACATCGGTTTTTTGCGTATTAGAAGACCCTACCTTGAGAAATTCCCCATTTTCAAGAACACGTAAAAGTCTTACTTGAGTAGGTAAAGGCAATTCACCTACTTCATCAAGGAATATGGTCCCGCCATCGGCTACCTCAAAGTAACCAGATCGAGTAGAAGTAGCTCCTGTAAAAGCACCTTTCTCATGACCAAATAATTCTGAATCTATTGTTCCTTCTGGAATTGCACCGCAGTTAACGGCTATGTATTTTGCATGTTTTCTAAAAGATTGCGAGTGAATTATCTTAGGAATACTTTCCTTTCCTACACCACTTTCTCCTGTTACTAATACAGAAATATCTGTAGGGGCAACTTGCAAAGCTTTTTCTATAGCTCTATTAAATCCAGGATCGTTACCTATAAGTTCAAAACGTTGTTTTATAGTTTGTACACTTTCCATACTATAAGGTATCATAAGTTAAAGGACCTTGCATATCGCTATAGCCTATAGCTTTTCCTATTAAGGTAGCACTGGTACAATCTGTAATCTCCACCATTACATAGTCACCTACTTTGTAATCTTCCTTATCAAAAATAGCTACGTAATTTTGTGTATTACGTCCTGCCCATTGCTGGTCTGATTTTTTTGACTCTTTTTCTATTAGACATTCAACTGTTTTACCTACAAAGTATTGTGCTCTTTCATGACCAGTTCTTCTTTGCACTGCGATGATTTCATTAAGACGTCGTTTTTTAACGTCTTCTGGTACATCATCTTCTAGTTTACGAGCAGCCATTGTTCCAGGTCGTTCAGAATAAGCAAACATAAAACCGTAGTCATATTTCACATATTCCATAAGGCTTAAGGTGTCTTGATGGTCTTCTTCGGTTTCTGTAGGGAAACCAGTGATCATATCTTGAGAAACAGCGCATTCTGGAATAATTGCATGCACTCGATCGATCAACCTCATATACTCTTCACGAGTATGTAAGCGATTCATTTCTTTTAATATGCGATCACTTCCAGATTGTACAGGTAAGTGAATGTAATTACAAATGTTTCTGTGAGCAGCAATAGCGTGCAACACATCGTCACTTATATCTTGCGGATTACTAGTGGAAAACCTTACACGCATATCAGGTTGCGCATTTGCCACCTTGTGTAATAATTGAGCAAAATCAACAGCTGTTGCCTTTGCCATTTTACTCGCTTTTTTGAAGTCTTTTTTAAGTCCGCCGCCATACCATAAATAGGAGTCTACATTTTGACCTAATAAAGTTACTTCTTTAAAACCTTTATTCCATAAATCATTTACCTCTTCTAGAATGGATTGTGGATCACGGCTGCGCTCACGTCCACGAGTAAACGGTACGACACAAAAAGTACACATGTTATCACAACCACGAGTAATGGATACAAAAGCGGTTACTCCATTAGAATTTAATCTTACAGGAGCAATATCGCCGTAAGTCTCTTCTTTAGAAAGAAGAACATTCACGGCATCACGACCTTCATCGATCTCTGCAACAAGATTAGGTAAATCTTTATAGGCGTCTGGTCCTACGACCATGTCTACTATTTTCTCTTCTTCTAGGAATTTAGATTTCAATCGCTCTGCCATACAGCCTAGAACACCTACTTTCATATTAGGGTTCTTTTTATTCTTAACACGATTGTATTTCTCCAGTCTTTTACGTATCGTTTGCTCAGCCTTATCTCTTATAGAACAGGTGTTCACAAGAACAAGGTCAGCATCTTCCATGTTATTTGTAGTGTTAAAACCTTCTTTAGCTAGAATGGACGCAACGATTTCACTATCAGAAAAATTCATCTGACATCCGTAACTTTCTATATATAATTTGCGAGTATTTTGCGCATTGTGTTCTAAAACTACCGCAGTTCCTTGCTTTTCTTCTTCAATTACTTTTTCCATCAATCATGATCTTAAATATCGGTGCAAAGATATACTATTTGAATAATTTATGACACAATGTCAGCATGATGTTTTTAGAAGCATTGATAAGAAAATTCAGGAGTACGAAATAGATTCTCAAATCCTACCTATTTATGTGTTTGTTTTTATCTCGCTTTCGCGAAAGCGTAATTCTAAATAATATACGTTGCTAGGGTGTTGTTATCATTAAGTAAAGGGTTTTAATACTTAATCACCAAGGGCTGAACGTTTTAAAAATTATTTCTACGTTTTTAACTAGTTGTTTTGCAGCTATTTGTAAACTTAAAAAAAATATCACATACCTTTGCATTCCAAAAATCGCAGCTTAATGGCAAAGAATCTTGTAATAGTAGAGTCGCCTGCAAAGGCAAAAACAATAGAAAAATTTCTAGGAAAGGATTTTAAAGTAGAATCCAGTTTTGGTCATATTGCTGACTTACCTTCTAAAGAATTGGGAGTTGATGTTGACAAAGATTTTGCTCCTAAATATGTAGTAAGTAGCGATAAGAAAGATTTAGTTCGTAAACTTAAAAAACTTGCTGCAGCATCAGAAACAGTATGGCTAGCAAGTGATGAGGACCGTGAAGGAGAGGCTATTGCATGGCACCTGGCAGAGCAGCTAGATCTTGAAAAAGATAAAACTAAGCGTATAGTTTTTAATGCGATTACAAAAAGTGCTGTACAACATGCGATCGATAACCCTAGAACGATTGATTACGATCTTGTTAACGCTCAACAAGCGAGACGTATTTTAGACCGTATAGTAGGTTATGAAATTTCTCCTATTCTATGGCGTAAGGTAAAAGGCGGTGCAAGTGCTGGTCGAGTGCAGTCTGTAGCCGTGCGATTGATTGTGGAGCGTGAAGATGAAATATTAAACTTCAAGTCGGATAACTTTTTTAGAATTGATGCCGATTTCAATACAAGTGATGGTGCATTACTTAAAGCAAAATTACCTGGTAATTTAAAATCTCTTAAAACAGCTAAAGACTTTTTAGATAAAAATATTGGGGCAAAATTTGAAGTAGCTGATCTAGTCAAAAAGCCAGCTAAAAAATCTCCAGCGCCACCATTTACCACATCGACTTTACAACAAGAAGCGTCACGTAAATTGTTTTTTAACGTAAGTCGTACGATGCAACTCGCACAACGTCTTTATGAAGCAGGTTTGATTACTTATATGAGAACAGATTCTGTTAATTTGAGTAATGAAGCAAAAAAAGGTGCTGAAGAAGAAATAAAAAAAGCATACGGTAACGAGTTTCATAAGGAACGTAATTATAAAGGAAAGTCTAAAGGAGCTCAAGAAGCTCATGAGGCGATACGACCTACTAATTTTGCCTTACACAGTTCTGGAGCAGATCGTGATCAGGTGAAGTTGTATGAGTTGATCTGGAAGAGAGCAATCGCTAGTCAGATGAGTGACGCAAAGCTGGAAAGAACTAATGTTACTATCGCTGCAGACAAGCATGATAAGAAATTTACTGCAAGTGGAGAGATCGTAAAGTTTGAAGGCTTTCTTAAAGTTTATCTAGAAAGTACAGATGATGAAGATTTAGAGCAACAAGGTCTTTTGCCAGATTTAAAAGTTGGGCAAAGTCTACTCAATAAACGCATTCTTGCAACTGAGCGTTTTACAAGACCTCCTTACAGATATACTGAAGCTTCTCTAGTAAAACAATTAGAAGAACTAGGGATAGGTCGTCCATCTACTTATGCACCTACTATTACTACGATCCAAAATAGAAAATACATAGAAAAAGGACAGTCTGAAGGTGAAGAGCGCAATTATGTGCAACTCACCTTAAGTAATGATAAAGTCTCAGAAAAGGCACTTACAGAAAAAACAGGATCTAATAAAAACAAAATGATTCCTACTGATGTAGGTCGAGTGGTTAATAATTTCTTAGTAGAGCATTTTGGAAATGTGTTGGACTACAACTTTACTGCAAAAGTAGAGGAGTCCTTTGACAATATTGCCGAAGGAAAAGAGGAGTGGACCGATATGATGAACCACTTCTATAAAGGCTTTCATCCTACCGTAAAGGACGTTGCTGAGAATGCTGAGCGTGAGGTAGGTGAGCGCGTTTTAGGAACGCATCCTGAAAGTGGTAAACCTATAAGCGTGAGGTTAGGAAGATTTGGTGCCATGGCTCAAATAGGAAGTGTAGAAGATGAAGAAAAACCACAATTTGCAAGTTTACTGCCTTCTCAAAATTTAAATACGATTACTCTTGATGAGGTAATGGATTTATTTAAATTACCTAGAACAGTCGGAGAATACAATGGTCATCCTGTAGAGGTTGCTCAAGGTCGTTTTGGACCTTACGTGAAATTCAATGAGAAAACTTTTGTAAGTCTAGAGAAAGATGATGATCCTATGACACTTACTTTTGAACGAGCTGCAGAGCTTATTCAAATGAAGGAAAAAGCAGATGCTCCTATATATATATATGATGAGCAGCCAGTTACTAAAGGTGTAGGTCGCTTCGGTCCTTATATCAAGTGGGCTGGAATGTTTATCTCAGTAAATAAGAAATATGATTTTGATAACTTGTCAAATGATGATATTGAAACACTGATCAAAGATAAGATTCAAAAGGAGAAAGATAAACTTATCGTGGATTGGGAAGAGGAAGGAATACGCATTGAGAAGGCTCGCTGGGGTAGGCATAATGTTATTAAAGGTAAAATAAAAGTAGAGTTGTCGAAAGATATAGATCCCTTAAAAATTACATTAGAGAAAGCCAAAGAACTTATCGCCAAAAAAGCGCCAAAGAAAAAAGCAGCTGCTAAAAAGAAGGCTCCTGCAAAGAAGAAGACCACTGCAAAAAAGAAAACTACTAAAAAGTAATTTGAAACAATGGCTTTAGATTTTCTAAAACCTCTAAGTGATGCTCTAGTTGCTCATGCAAAGATGCAACCTAAGCACACCATTGCGTCTACTATAAAACTTCATACGGTTAATGAAGGGTTGCCAGTTCTCGATGATGTGCAAATAGTCGTTATCGGTATTCTAGAAAACCGTCGTGACGCAAATGCGTTGTTCCAAGTTGAGTCATTAGATTATGCTCGAGAAAAATTTTACGAGCTATATCCTGGTAACTGGTCCAGCCCCATTGCAGATTTAGGTGACGTGCATGCTGGTGAAACTGTAGAAGATACATATTATGTAGTAAGACAGTTGACAGAGTATTTCCTTAGAGCCTCCATTATTCCTATATTTTTAGGAGGTAGTCAGGATTTAATGTATCCTATGTATAGGGCTTTTGATGAGTTTCAGCACATGATTAATGTGGTAAATATTGATTGCAGATTTGATCTGGGAGACATAGACCTGCCTATCACTTCTCGTAGTTATATTGGTAAAATGATTACCATGGAGCCTTATAACTTGTTTAATTATAGCAATCTAGGATTTCAAACATATTTTAACTCACAGGAGGAAATTGATCTTTTAGAAAGAATGTATTTCGACGCCATACGTTTAGGCCATTTAGATGAGGACAGTACGCTGGCAGAGCCTGTTTTAAGAGATGCAGACGTTGTAGGAGTAGATATGAGCGTTGTGCGTGCTGGTGATCTCGCTTTCGCGAAAGCGAATCCCAACGGCTTAGATGGGAAACAAATTTGCAGTTTATCGAGATATTCTGGTATAAGTGATCGATTAAAGGTATTCGGAATATTTGAAATCAATAACGAGAGAAATACTGGTGCACAATTAGTCGCAGAAATGATCTGGTATTTTATAGAAGGCTATAATTTAAGAAATTTTGAGTATCCTAAGGATGTTACAAAAGACTGCATAGTTTATAAAGTACCCATTGATGATGAAATACTTATATTTTATAAGTCTACAAATAGTGCTAGGTGGTGGATAGAATTACCATTTATTTCTAATGTTAATAATAAATTAAAACAACATACGTTATTACCATGCGATAGAAGAGATTATGAAACAGCATGTAATCAAGTCTATCCAGATAGGTGGCTGAAGGCCCGTCGTAAAAACGAAATTTGATAAGTTAAAGTATAGGTCTTAATTGATTTATTGAGAAAAAAAAGTTGTGGAATCGAAATCTTTTAGATAGGTTTACGCCCTTAATTCATAAAGAAAACATAAATTACCCTTATGAAAAAGTTATTAGTCCTTGTAGCAGTAGTTGCGTTTTTAGCAAGTTGTGGTAAAGGAGATCGCGGGATGGTAGTAGGTGCCAAAGGAAAGAAATGGCATCCTGAGAAGCCTTACGGTATGACATTAGTACCAGGTGGTGCATTTATTATGGGTAAAAGTGACGATGATATCGCTGCTACTCGTAATGCTCCTACAAAAACAGTTACAGTGCCATCATATTATATGGATGAAACTGAAATTACAAACGCAGAGTACCGTCAGTTTGTTCACTGGACAAGAGATTCTTTGTTCAGAACTAATCTAGCTATCATGGCAGACGATAATGGTGCTACTCCTGGAGATAACGGTATTGGTGAATTTGCTTTTCTTGATGCAGAAGGTGCAGGTAATGATCCTTTAACACCATGGGAGCAATATGTTCAAGATAACTATGTAGGTTTAGGTCCTACAGGATATGAAGGTCGTAAATTAAATCATGACGTTGATTTAATTTGGGATACAGAAGATATTCCTGATGAGTTCTATGCTGAGGTTTATGACCAAATGTACATTCCTTTTGATGAGGCGTATAATGGTGAGCGTACCATAGATACTGAAAAAATTATCTTTACTTACACTAGTTTAGATTTAAATGCTGCTGCTAGAAATCGTGATCCTAACAAAACTAGGAAAGATTTTATCTCTCAAGTTCCTG
>NZ_MAAX01000035.1:17391-17659 GCF_002162835.1 Nonlabens dokdonensis | reverse complement strand
TTTTTGAGTTCAGATTTTTGAGATGATTTCGTTTCCATTTGGAAGTTGAATGGTCATTATAACAGCCTTGAAATAAACTTATAGATTAAACATTTGGAAGAGGTGGTGGGGTATTACCTCCTAAAAATATTTTAAGTTCTTCTACATCTTTTATTGCAGCCCAATTGGCCATGCCTTGTTTCCAAACCAAACTATCTTTATTTACGGTTCGGTTTGCAAATAAACTCTTTAGTTGTTCGAAAGAAATTGGACCTGCTTGTTGTCCATT
>NZ_MAAX01000035.1:0-17232 GCF_002162835.1 Nonlabens dokdonensis | reverse complement strand
AGCAGTTCCACCTTCATTGTGAGCTGCTGCTTCTATAGCTTTTGCAGTTTTAAATCGAGTCAATTTATCAAGATCAATTTTATCCAGACGACTGTATTCAAAAATCTCTTTCTTGAGTTCTTCTGGCATAGAAACGTTCTCGATATAGAATTTTTCTAATGAGATTCCGACGCTAGAAAATTCTGGCTTCATTACTTCTTGACAAGTCTCAGAAAGCTCCGAAGTGTTTGCTGCGTACAGTTCAATAGGAAGGTTTGCTTCTCCTACGGTATCCGTAAAGCGTGTTGCGATTAAACTCTTGAGATGCTCATTGATCTCAAAGTTGGTAAAATTATTATCAGTTCCTACAATGTCTATAATGAACTTTCCTGCATCTTCAATTTTAAAAGCATAGGTACCAAAGGCGCGTATTTCCACTAGTCCAAAACGGTCATCACTTAACGTAATAGGATTTTTGGTTCCCCATTTCTCATCTGTGAATAAAGTTGTGTTTACAAAATAAACCTCTGCCTTAAAAGGCGAGTTAAAACCATATTTCCATCCTTTTAAGGTAGAAAGAATGGGTAAATTTTGAGTGGTTAGGTCGTAGGTTCCTGGTTTAAAAACATCTGCCAACTGGCCTTCATTGATAAAAACCGCCATTTGACCTTCTCTAACGATAAGTTTAGCACCATTTTTTATCTCGTTTTGATAGCGCTCAAATCTATGTGCAATCGTATCGTCTGTGTAGTCTAGCCATTCAACTATGTCAATAAATTCGTGACTTAGTTTTTCTTTAATTTTATCAAATATGCTCATGGTTGTTGTTTTATAATTAAGTTTCTAAGATAATAATTTTGTGAAAGTTATGATTTTCAAATAAATGGGTAAATCAAATTGATACTCTAGCTTATCAAACCTCTGTCTATACGTCTCATCAAGGTTTAAATTGTTACATTTAATTTCTACCATTCTCACTTGGATAAAAAGTATGAACAGGATCACTTTGCCAGATTTCTTTAGTTTCTACACACATAGCAGTTAATGGTCCTTTATAGGCTGCTGCTGTGTCCATATTCCATACATTGGCAGCATTTATAGGCTCATAATGACCTAATCTTGATGTAGGTGTATGACCTATAAAAATTTCTTTATACAACTTTAATCTATTAGGATACCGATCGTTATCTTTAGGTAAATTAGGATCTATGGATAGTGCCATTTCCCATAAGGTACGATCCCAATATGTAATATTATCGTAATATTCAAAATGTGGACCTTTTAAATTATGAAAGCCTGCATGAAAAAAACCGCATCCTTCATGTTCATAAAAATTGTGCAACTCATAATTTAAAAAATCAAAATGCTCCTGTATTTCTGCATCAGTTCGATATTTATAGCTTTCTAAAGTACTTTCTCCACCATGTTTCAACCACATGGGATGTGGAGATTGAGCAAGTAAATTTATTACTACTAACTCGTCATGATTACCTCTTAAATAAATAGGTTGGGTTTGTTTGTTTTGTTTCCGCTTTCGCGAAAGCGAGATCAAAAAATCAATTACCTCATAGCTTTGTGACCAGCCGTCTACATAATCTCCTAAAAAGATAAGTAAGTCGTCATCTTTAAGTTCTATTTTTTCTATAAGCTGGACCAGCGCTCTATAACCGCCGTGTATATCTCCTATGGTGATGGTTCTCATTATTACGAATTGTATTTAACCTTACGCAATATGCGCAAGGCTTCTTTATATGATTTATAAATATCAGGAAAAGACTTTAAAACTATTTTATATGATTTCATTTTCTCAATAGGCTCACCTACATTGTTAAACTGGCAAATAAGCATGGTTTCAGGGAGCTGTTGTAGATCTATAAATTCTTGATCACTTAAATCGATACCGATCGTTATCTTACTTAATAGAGATAAATTTGAATTATAAATATGGTGCAATACTTTACGATCGTAATATGGAGGATTGAACAAGATTTTATTTTCCAATTTATAAGTGCCATTAGGATAAAATCTCAATGTCTGACGCTCTAATGGGTAGTATTTTTTTTGTGCCCCTATTCCTAATTCAATATATTCTAGAATACTGAAGCTATCATCATCAAAATATATTTGAACCTCATCGAGAGTGCTATAAAAAAGTCGCACCTGCTCGTTAATCATTTCAATGTCTACTCTATAATAATATTTATCCTTATTCTTAAACCTGACTTTACCAGACCAGCATATTACAAATTGCTCTTTAAAAACTTTATAATTACTTTCTAAACCTTCATTTGTACGGCCTAAAAATTCAATCACACTATTTAATGTATGTTCTATATTATTGCTTGATTGACGTTCAATTTTAGTCACTAAAAGAGAATTAACGTCTTTAATTTCTATATCAAAAGCTTTGGGCATAGAAATACTGCCGTCTCTAAAAAAGACAGTACCTCCATAATATTTCCAGATATTCTTGCGCAGTGCGGTAAGTCCATGTTGCGCTCTAATAGTTATTAAACCTACTACTTTTCCATCTGGTAAATGTGGAAATGAGATGTTTTCATATTGAATGATGGGCGCATTTGTGAGGTATGCGTTGACTAGGTTTTGTAATTTTGAATCATCAAAAAAATCTACTCCTATAATTTGGTTTGTTTTATCATCAATGCCGATGACCACGAAGCTATTATTTTTAGGATTTGAATTAGAAAGTGCACAAATGTGCTTTAGAAACTTGGCCTTTCCTTCCTTATTACTAAGTTCTATTTTTAATTTTTTATCATAAAAACTGTTCTCATCATTATGGGCTAACAAATTTTTGATGAGAAGACGTTTATTAATCATGAGGTGTAAGATAAAAGAAAACTTAAATTTAAGTCTAAACTTAAGTTTAAGTTTAAGTTTAAATATAATCCTGACTCTGAACTCTGAACTCTGAACTCTGAACTAAAAGTTTCTACTATCTTTGCCGCTATGCAAATTCCCGAAGGAAAGAAAATATATTTCTCAAGCGACAATCATTTAGGTGCGCCTACTCAAGAATTGAGCAAGCCTCGGGAAAAGAAATTTTTAAACTGGCTGGATCTAGTTAAGGAGGATGCAGCAGCCATATTTCTATTAGGTGATCTTTTTGACTTCTGGTTTGAGTATAAAACCGTAGTTCCTAAACATCAAGTTCGTGTTCTAGGTAAACTTGCAGAAATTACTGATAGTGGCATTCCTATTTATTTTTTTGTTGGAAATCACGATTTATGGATGTTCGGTTATTTTGAAGAAGAGTTAGGAATCCCTGTATTTCACAAACCGCAAAGCTTTGAATTTAACAACAAGAAGTTTTTTATAGGTCATGGAGATGGTCTTGGCCCTGGTGATAAGGGCTATAAAAGAATGAAAAAGATCTTTACAAATCCCTTTTTTCAGTGGTGTTTTAAATGGCTACATCCAGATATAGGAATAGGCATTGCGAGATATTTATCTGTGAAGAATAAATTGATTTCTGGAGAAGAGGACGCTAAATTCCTCGGAGAAGAAAATGAATGGCTTGCTCAATATGCAAAGCGCAAGCTACAAATGGAGCACTTTGATTATTTTATTTTCGGACACAGGCATTTACCTATGGAAATACAAATTGCAGAGAATTCTAAGTATATTAACTTAGGTGACTGGATCACACAATACCGTTATGGCGTTTTTGACGGTGAAGAATTTAAATTATTAAATTTTTGAAATTACTTCATTTGAGTTCTGTTCAACTTATTTCTATTCTCTTAGACAATTTGTTGACTATTAATAATCAGTATATTACAAATTCCACCTATTTATCTGTTTAAAAATGTCGTTCGTAGAATATTTTAAATAATCTACTTCAATTAATGTTAGTTTAATCTTTTTTAGAGTTTTAAAGACTATCTTAATGGTTCATTAGCCCATCCCTCAATTTTTTAGTTGATGTTTTCATTGTTTTAAAAAAGAATTGTTATGGTTAGTAATTTTTCAAGGCTCATTTCAGATCAAATAAAAGTGATCTCACAAACACCTATCGCAATTGCTTTTTTAGATAAAAACTTAAGATATGTTAGTCATACTGCAAAATGGATATCAAAGTTTAAACTACCTTATAATGACGTTAGAGGATTATATCATTATGACCTATTCCCTAAACTTCCAGATGAATGGAAAGCTGCTCATAAAAATGCACTCAACGGCTTAAACGTTACACTAGAAAATGAATTTTTCCCTCTTAAAAATGGCTCTACTAGATGGTTAAAGTGGAATATTAAAGCATGGACTGATTACGATGATAATATAGCAGGTATCTTAATAGCTGTAGAGGATTTAACTTCAAGAGTGTATTTACAAAATAGATTTTCTACTATACAGCGATTATTATTTGAAGCCTCAGTTAACAAAAGTATAGGAACCTGGCATTATGATTTATTAGAAAACAAGTTAATATGGTCTGACCAGACTAAAATTATTCACGAAGTAGAGCAAATCTATGATCCTAAAGCAGATCTAGCCATCAACTTCTACAAAGAAGGAGAATCTCGTAGAAAAATAACAGAAGCTTTTTTAAATGGTTTTACTAAAGGGATTCCCTATGACTTAAAATTACAGCTTATAACCGCCCAAGGAAATGAGATCACAGTAAGATCTGCAGGAATTAGTGAAGTAGAAAATGGTGTTTGTACGTGTCAATACGGTATCATACAACAAATTTCCTGAGGTATTAGGATGTAATGTCTCTCAGTCTTAACTGTAAAGAAGTTGTTCCTTGCCATTCATTCTCGTCAACGGAGTACGCAATATGAAACCTTTTACTATCATTAATCAAATTAGATTTACTACCTAGATTAAAACCTATTGCATTAAAACTTAACTTACTATTTTTACTACCAGCAACTTTAATCTTGAGGTGATCTTCATTTTTACCTACGCATTTACCAAATCCTGTATCAACAACATTTTCTGTCATGAATAGAGGAGTCATATTTCCCGGACCGAATGGTGCCATTTGTTGTATGATCCTATAAAACTTAGGCGTTATGCTTTCTAACGGTAATTGACAATCAATATGTATTTCAGGTGTTAAATGTTTATTTTCTATCGTTGCACAAACTACTTCTTCAAATCTAGCTTTGAATTTTTCATAGTTTTCAGGAAGTAAAGTGAGCCCTGCAGCATACTTATGACCACCAAATTGCTCTATAAAATCAGTACATTGTTCTAAGGCATTGTAAACATCAAAGCCTTTTACACTTCTGGCACTGGCGGCAAGTTTATCTCCTGATTTACAAAACACCAGCGTAGGTCTATAATACGACTCTGTAAGTCTGGAGGCTACAATTCCTATCACTCCTTTATGCCAGCCAGCATCATACACAACACTAGTAAAATTATCTTGCTCCTTTTTACTTATAATTTGTTGCAAAGCTTCTTCGGTAATAGACCGATCCAGCTCTCTCCTATCTGAATTATAATTTTCTATTCCTGCGGCAAACTCCTTTGCTTTTTCTAGATCTGTTTCTTTTAATAATTCTACGGCATGTAAGCCATGCTTCATTCTTCCTGCTGCATTAATGCGCGGCGCAATGATAAAAACCACGTCAGTTATGGTGAGCTTGCTTTTGTTCAAGTTAGCAATAATCGCTTCAAAACCAGCTCGCGGGCTCATATTAATTATATTAAGACCGTGATAAGCGAGAATTCTATTCTCACCTATAATCGGGACAATATCAGCACCTATAGCAGTAGCGACAAGATCTAGATATGGAATCAATATGTCAAAATCCCATTCATTTGCTTCTGTAATTGCTTGACACAGTTTAAAACCGACTCCGCAACCACATAGTTCGTCAAATGGGTAAGAACAATCTGCTCTTTTAGGGTCGAGAACTGCAACTGCATCTGGTAATACTTTTCCTGGTCTGTGGTGATCACAAATGATAAAATCAATTCCTTTTTCTTTGGCATAAGCAACTTTATCAACTGCTTTCACACCACAGTCCAGTGCAATGATTAAAGAGAAATCATTGTCTGCAGCAAAATCAATTCCTTTATAACTCACACCATATCCTTCATCATAACGATCTGGAATGTAGGTAGTCACACGGTCATAAAAGCTTTCTAAAAAAGAAGACATCAAGGCTACACTAGTCGTTCCATCTACGTCATAATCGCCGTAAACAAGAATGTTTTCATTGTTTCCTATTGCTTTTTGAACTCTTTTCACGGCTAGATCCATATCTTTCATTAAATATGGATCGTGCAGTTCTTCTAGGTTGGGTCTAAAAAAGGATCTCGCTTTCGCGAAAGCGTCCACACCTCGTTGCACTAAAAGACCTGCAAGAAATGGGTCTATACCTAGCTCTTGAGCAAGTTGTGCCTGTTTTTGTGAATCTGGTGGTGGTTTAAGAGTCCAGCGCATGGTGTAAAGATACTATCATTTATGGGTTGTTATAAATCTGTTATCTTTAATAATTAAATTACCATAAAATATAATTCTCTATGCCATTAGTTACACCGTTAGACGCGAGTCACGATCCAGAAACTGCACAACTTGCCGCTTTTTTCAATGAGACATTAGGCTTTTGCCCTAATTCTGTACTAACCATGCAACGCAGACCGGCCATTTCTAAAGCCTTTATAAATCTTAATAAAGCAGTCATGGCAAACGAAGGTCGTGTAACTAGTGCTTTAAAAAGAATGATAGCTTGGGTTTCTAGCAATGCAACCGGTTGCCGTTATTGTCAAGCGCATGCTATAAGAGCTGCCGAGCGTTATGGAGCAGAACAAGAACAACTAGAAAACATTTGGGAATACCGCACACATCCAGCATTTAATGAAGCAGAACGCGCAGCACTTGATTTTTCACTAGCTGCCAGTCAAGTGCCTAATGCTGTAAATCAAGAAATCCAAGATCGATTACACAAGCATTGGAATGATGGTGAGATTGTAGAAATGCTAGGTGTGATTTCGCTTTTCGGTTACCTTAATAGATGGAATGATTCTATGGGAACTACCTTAGAAGGAGATGCCATTGAAAGCGGTAATCAGTATTTAGGAAAACACGGTTTTGAAGTAGGTAAGCATGTTTGATTTTTCTACTACATAAATTACAGCTGTGGACTTCAGGCCGTAATTGTAAATGAATTTAAAGATCTTTACTGCCTTACAAGTTTTAAAGTCTTATCTATTCCATTACTAGTATATTCAATAAAAAAGGCTTCTTTAGTCTCATACGCGATACCAGTAAACTCATCAGTTACTGCAAGAAAACAGCCTCCTTTACTTTCCTTAAGGTATCCTACTTCAATAAGATTTTTGTAAATATAAAATTTAGATTGTCTAAGAGCTATAAAATAACTACTGCTTTTATCGCTATAAATCACGTCATCAATCAGTTGTATAAACTCAGGTTCTGGAGGTAATGGCACATCATTATCGCTCTTATCTGTTTTAGCTGGCTTAGTATCGTTAACCTTTTTATCAAACTTAGGGAGTTCTTGAGGTTTTATTTCTTCGGCTTTTTCACCTGGTCGTCCGGTTTGAGTAAGTACACTGTCTATTTCCATTGCTCTTCCTTCAGAGTTTTGTAGTGTCTTTGTATACTCAGGTCTTTCATACTTATAGTTAACCTCGTCAAATGAAGTCATAGCGTCTCTTAATGCTTCAAAATAGGCCGCTTTATTTGACTTTGTCGTACCTATTCCTTCTTTAGTTGTGAAAATTACATTTCCTTGACAGTCCTCAAGTTCTAATATCATTTTTACACGTAAAGTTCCTGTTTTATTAATTTTAAGTCGTAGAGAATTACACGCGCCTATATTTAAGTCGGCTGGTAGTACTTGAGAATTTCTATAAGCTTGAAAATTACGTTTCTCAAGTTCAAAAACAATTAATTCATTAAAACGGTATTCGTTGGCTTCACCTTGAAATTCATATTGATTATCAACGATAATGTATTTATACTGGTTCAGCACATCATTTTGAGCTTCAACATAAAAAGAACTTACTATTATTAAACAGGTAATTAGATATTTCATAAGACAGCTTTAAATTATAGTTCTATTTGAGATACTAGATGAATGATAGTGCTTGTTGTTGATCTCGCTTTCGCGAAAGCGGAAAAATACAAATTACCTATGTAAAATAGCTTCCTATACTCAGGAATAACTCTTAATAGATACGTATTCAAGTTATAAACAAAGCTTCCAGAAAAGATGGGCAAATACTATCTTTGAATCTTACACGCCATACAAATTAATTAGAATGAAAAAATTAGAACTGCTTAAGAAATACTTTGGTTACGATAGTTTCCGTCCACTACAAGAACAAGTAATAGACGATGTTATCGCTGGTAAAGACCTAATGGTGGTCATGCCTACAGGTGGAGGAAAGTCTATGTGTTTTCAACTGCCGTCATTGCTTCTAGACGGCATTACTTTAGTAGTTTCTCCGCTGATTGCCTTGATGAAAGATCAAGTGGATGCGTTGCGAGCAAATGGTATTCCTGCTTCTTACTTCAACAGCTCACAGGACGCACCACAACAAGCAGAAATGCTTAAAGAATTGCAGTCAGGAGATCTTAAATTAATTTATGTAGCTCCAGAAAGTATAGGGTTATTAAATAATTACCTTCAAGAAATACCGGTTTCATTAATTGCTGTAGACGAGGCACATTGTATCTCTACATGGGGCCATGATTTTAGACCGGCTTACACGCAACTTTCTTATTTTAAAACGAGTTTTCCAGAGGCTAATCTTATAGCACTAACAGCTACTGCAGATCGTGCGACTCGTGCTGATATTAAAAAACAATTAGGTATTCAAAATGCTCAAGAATACGTTGCTTCTTTTGACCGTCCTAACCTAACGCTGGAAGTACGGCCAGGAAATAACCGCTTACAGCAAATGCGTCGCTTTTTAAAAAAGAACAAAGATGAGTCTGGGATCATTTATTGTTTAAGCCGTAAAACTTGTGAATCGCTTGCCAGTAAATTAACCGCTTATGGTTTTGATGCAGCAGCTTATCATGCTGGACTAAGTCATGAAGAAAGAGAAAACGTTCAAGAAATCTTTATAAAAGATGATCTTAAAATAGTCTGTGCGACCATCGCTTTTGGGATGGGAATCGATAAATCTAATGTGCGATTTGTAATTCATTACAACATGCCTAAAAACATTGAAGGATATTATCAAGAAATAGGTCGTGCAGGTCGCGATGGTTTAAATTCTCATACTTTATTATTTCACAGCTATGCAGATGTGATCCAACTGCGCAAATTTGCTGATGGAAGCGGTAATGCCGAAGTTCAAATAGCAAAGCTAGAACGCATGAAGCAATTTGCTGAAGCGCTTACTTGCAGGAGAAAGATGCTGCTTTCTTATTTTAATGAATATCTAGATGAAGATTGCGGCAACTGCGATGTTTGCTTGAACAAGCCAGACTTTTTTGATGCAACCTTACAAGCTCAAAAAGCACTAAGTGCCATCGTTAGAACAGGAGAAAGAGCTTCTCTTAATTTATTGATCGATGTATTGCGTGGTGCTCAAAATGCAGCGGTAATGGAAAGCGGTTTTCAAGCTATTAAAACCTATGGCGCAGGTAAAGAAACCTCATGGAACGACTGGCAACAATACATTGTTCAAATGATCAATCAAGGCTTGATAGAGATTGCTTTCCATGAACAAAATCACTTAAAAATAACGCCTCAAGGAAAAGAAGTTTTATTTGACGGTCGTAAAGTCTCTCTAGCCGTCATTCCTAAACCAGAAGAACTGGCTGCCAAAAGAGCTCAACAAACCCAAGAAGCTTTACCTACCGATGTGAATCGAGATCTTTATGAGGCATTGCGTAAAACTAGACTGCAACTAGCTAATGCTGAAAATCTTGCACCGTATATGATTTTCAGTGACGCTACATTAAAAGATATGGCGGCAAGAATACCTCTAGACGATAATGAATTTGCAGATATCGTAGGAGTAGGAACACATAAACACGACACGTATGGTGTTCCTTTTTTAAGAATGCTCAAAGAATGGAAAGATTCTCGTAAAGAAGATTTTATTTACCGAGAAGAAGTAGCAAAACCTAAACGTAAAAAGAAAAAAGCTTCAGGCCCTAAAAAAGATACCGTAATGGAAAGTGTTAAGCTTTTCTGGGATGGCAAAACGGTGGAAGAAGTAGCAGAAATAAGAGGCTTCCAGCCATCTACAATACTAGCGCATCTCACAAAAAGGTATGAGTCTCATAACGATATTGATCTAGAAAAATTGATTGATGGAAAAGACTACGATCTTATCGCTGAAGATTTTGACAAAGTAAAAGATTACGACAGTCTCAAACCAGTTTACGAGCATTTTGATGGACAGATCGATTATGGCTCACTACGAGTTGGTCTTACTTTGTTAAAAGAGAAAATGGCTGTCTGAATAAAAGTTTATTCCTTTAAGAATGCTTTATAAAAAAACATTGAAAATGGTTCAAGTTGAAGAGATAATTACTGAATTAGATTCCTTCCATTACAATGATGGTGACTGGTTACCTTTAGACAGGCTTATTATCAAATTATGGAATACTGGAAAGCCTGAAGTTGCAATACAATCCCTGTTCAAAATTTTTGAAAAATATCCGACCGAGGATGGTGCTGGTGTATTTTGGACAATTTTACACGGTATTGAATCTTTGAATTATGAAAAAGAATTATATGATTCTCTAATTAGAAAGCCTTCTTACATGGTAGTCATAATGCTTAATAGAATAGAAAATTCAAACTCTAAAACTATCGCCGGGAAATCAATAGCTAAATTCAAAGAACTCCTAAGAAATCATTCGAAAATTAATTCAGAATTACTAGATTATCTAAATTAAATAACCATTAGTGTAATTTCCATTCCTTAAATCCAAATAAACTTTATACCTCAAACAAAAAATCACAAAAACCAAAATACTTTTGGCCTTTGTGATTGATGTATTATTATTTGTTGAAGGACCTATCCTCCTACTAGAGCTGGATTTACCCAACTAAATTTTGCAGCCTCTTCTGGTATTTTAATACGTTGAGAAACGCGTTCCATACGTGCAGGAAGTTTCATCAAGTAATCTCTTGCTTTCTCTGCCTCTTCTGTGAGATGCGTCATGTTAGCGATATCCCATTGATCAATCAGCTTTTGCATGATATCTATATAATCTTGAGCTGTATATACTCCTATACGTTGCGCACTGTTTGAAAAATCTTCAAAAGCTGCTCCTATAGATTGTCCAGATTCTCTTAAAAACATGGCTGGCATCACGATTTTATGTACCATCATTTCTTTAAAGGCAATCATCATGTTGCTAGCATCTACTTTAAATATCTCTGTGACAAACGTACTGTATGCTTTATGGTGACGCATCTCATCTCCTGAAATGATGCGACACATTTTAGAAAGCGCAATATTACCGTATCCACGAGCTAGCTTTGCTACTCGATTGTGAGATATATAAGTTGCCAATTCTTGAAAACTAGTGTAGATAAAGTTTTTATAAGGATCTCTATCTGTACCGATGTCAAATCCATCAGTAAGTAAATGATGCGTGGTTATTTCTACCTCGCGCATATTTACACGACCAGAAAGGTATAAGTATTTATTCAGCACATCACCATGCCTGTTCTCTTCTCCAGTCCACTGGCGCACCCATTTAGACCAGATATTTCCCTTTCCTTCTACTTGATTAATTCCTTCTACATCCATTAACCATGCTTCATAAGTAGGCAATGCTTCTTCTGTAATGGTATCACCTACTAGGGCTACCCAAAAATCATAAGGCAATTCTTTAGCTAGTTCACGCAACTCCTTTACTTCTTCAAAGAAGGTGTCTTCTTGTGAATTTGGTAAAAAATCTGTTGGCTGCCAGATCTTATCTACAGGAATCAAGTATTGATCCATAAAGGATGCTACTTTACTCTCTAGTGACTGCATCACCTCGATGCGCTTATTTTTAAGGGGTAAATTCATTATTTCAATGTTGTGTTGTAAAGATAGTCGTTTAGAACTAGTATCGCTTTCGCGAAAGCGGAATTAACACAAACCCTACACCGCAGTAGAAGTTATACTGTTGTGAACGATTTCTTGAGTTTGCTGTATCAATTCATCATGATCTCTTCCTTCTATAGGAATAGGTCCATGAATCGTGAGTGAGATTTTATTACCTAAGCCGTAAGGGAATTTCCCATAACGATCTACTTTCCAGCTGTTATTTATAGTCACAGGTACGACTACCGCATCTGGAACATATTTAAAAATTGTTTTTAAACCATTTGTCTGAAAAGGTTTAGGAACACCAGTGCGACTGCGTGTACCTTCTGCAAAAATCACGACGCTGTGCTTTTTCTTATGAACGTTTTTTGCAAACTTAACTAGAGCCATAATCGCTTGTTTACGATCCTTACGATCGATCGCGCAATTCTCCCCTATTCTAAGATTGAGAGATATGCTTGGGATTCCTTTTGAAAGTTCTTTTTTTGCTATAAACTTTGCGTGATAATCTCTCAAATAATAAATAAGCGGCGGGATATCAAACATACTTTGATGATTACAAACAAAAACGTAAGATGGCCCTACTGGCAAATCGGTTTTAAAGTTTACCTCAAATGTGTTGAAAAGCGGTAATTGTGACTGCATTAAAAACCAATTAAGTATATAAACACTCTTACGATGCGGATTATAACCTCCTAATTTATAACAGATAAGTTGAATAGGGTGAAATATAACCAATATCAAGAAAAACACTAGAAAGTGAATAACGGTTAAAGGGTATGAAATGATTTTTTGCATCTGGCAAAGGTAATTTGTATCTACAAATGAACGATCGAGATGCGATTAAATCGATATGCGTGCATAGTAAATGTGGTATTGTGGATTTGGGTGTTAGGTGTTAGGTGTTAGGTGTTAGGTGTTAGGTTAATTAAAAAACTGATTGAAAAGAGAGCTATGAGAAGAACTAAATAAAAAAAAGCGCTTCTGTTTTCACAAAAGCACTTTTAAATTTTTAAACGGTTACCGCTTAACAGTTTTCGTTATAAGCTTCTTTAAGGTTCTCAGCAATCATTTCTGCTGGTCTTCCTTCTATGTGATGGCGTTCTAACATGTGGACTAATTCACCATTCTTAAATAAAGCCATAGATGGAGAACTAGGTGGAAAAGGTATCATTGCAGCTCTAGCTACATCTACCGCTTCACGATCAACACCTGCAAAAACCGTTACTGTATGATCTGGTTTTTTTGCGTTATCAAGAGACATTTTTGCTCCTGGACGTGCATTTGCAGCGGCACAACCGCAAACTGAATTTACCACTACTAGAGTAGTTCCTTCTTTGCTTAGTGCTTCTGTTACTTCTTTTCCTGTATATAAGTGCTCAAATCCTGCGTTACCTAAATCATCACGCATAGGTTGAACTAATTCTGCTGGGTACATAATATTAATTTTTTACAAAGGTAAAGACTTATACTACTATATAAAATAAATCCATGATCATTTAAGTTTATTATAGGAATGAATTTCTAAATTGTGAGTTGGTGAGTTGGTGAGTTGGTGAGTTGGTGAGTTGGTGAGTTAAGTTTTGATAACAGTGGAGAACTCAAAATAAAGTGATTGAAATTTTTACACAATAGTTTAACGATTATGAACAAAGAATTTCATTTCTGTTTTGGATTTCAACTTCAGATTCAGATTCAGGTTCGAGTTCAGATTCACGTTCCTTTTATCCATTTGTAAATGTTTAGTACCTTTAGAAGATAGTATTTCAAATATGTCTAAGAGAAAATGTCCTGAATGCCAAGAAGAAGTGCGCGGTAGGGCAGATAAAATATACTGTAGCGATTATTGTCGAAATGTAGCGCACAATAAATTAAATCGCGACAGCACAGCACTCATGCGTAATATCAATAACAGGTTACGTAAAAACTACCGAGTGCTACAAGAGTTAAACCCTAAGGACAAGATTAAAGTAAGCCGAAATAAATTACTAGCAGCTGGTTTTGACTTCACATTTTTCACTAGTATTTATACTACTAAAAAAGGAACGGTCTATTATTTTATCTATGATCAAGGTTACCTACCTATGGACGATGATTATTATCTAATTGTAAAAAGGGATTAATCAATAATTTACTATTTCAAACGTTTAAAATACATTCTTAACACAACCCATAAATGAATTTCACCTCTAATAAAAATTTTTTTAGATGGATCATGATAGTCGCTGCTGTTCTCATCACTTCATTAATTTTATGGAACACATACGACTTCTTCCAGCAATTAAAAGAAAATGAACGAAAGAACATAAGAGAATTTGCAATAGCTCAAAAAGATTTAGATAATCAAAATCTTAATGCCGAATTAGGTGAATTGGGTCTTACGGTAATTACCAATACCAGTACGGTTCCCATGATTGTGGTAAATAATAAAGGGCAAATCACCTCAAATAATTTACCTGAACATATACAGCAAGATAGCTTAAAATTATTAGAACTAATAGAAATTTACAAGCGTGAAAATCAGCCTATAGTTACTTATTTTGAAGACCAACCTTTCACCACAATTTATTATGGAAATAGTGATATCATAACTAAAACTAAGTACTATCCTATGGCGTTAGTAGTTATAATGCTGTTATTTTTCTCTGTGATATGGTTTTTCTATCGCTCTAATAAAGCCAGTGAACAAAATAAACTCTGGGCCGGAATGGCAAAAGAAAGTGCGCATCAAATAGGAACGCCGCTATCTTCATTAGTAGGCTGGACTACCATTCTTAGAGATACTGATGTAGACCCAACGTACATTGACGAAATGGAAAAAGATATCAATAGACTTAAAATGATAACTGATCGTTTCTCAAAAATAGGCTCCATACCTAAACTTGTTGAAGTAGATATTGTAGAACAAACTCAAAAAGCAACTGACTACATCGCAAATAGAACTTCCAAACTAGTGAAGTTTGATGTGGACTTACCAGATCAACCTATAGCCGTTAAATTAAATGAACCCTTGTTTGAATGGGTGATTGAAAACCTCATCAAAAACGGTATAGACGCTATGAAAGGTAAAGGCCATATCTCAGTTTACCTTAGAGCTGATGTCTATAATATTTTTATAAAAATCAAAGACAGTGGTAAAGGAATACCTAAAAGCGAATGGAATCAAATTTTTAAACCTGGATTTACAACAAAAAAACGAGGTTGGGGCTTAGGATTGTCATTAGCTCAACGCATCATAAAGGACTATCACAATGGTAAAATACGTGTTTTAGACAGTAAAAAGGATCAAGGAACTACTTTTGAAATTACTTTAAATCGAGTATAATTTGCATTGTTTAAAACATGCCTTATGTTTTTAAAATGCACAAATTAAATATTGAATTCATTAAAGCTTAGTGGTTTTAAAGACTTAGTAATTTTAGAAAATTATGAACTCTTTGGTAAAGTTACCGTAAAAGAAGTTCCTTCACCATAAGTTGTGGTCATAGTTATAGTACCTTCAAAATTCTCTACAATTTGCTTTACCATAGCCAGACCTAGTCCCATACCACTGTTTTTAGTAGTGAATTTGGGCTCAAATATCTTATCTTCAAAGTCAGGATGCACTCCTGTACCAGTGTCTGCTACAGTAATGTAAATTTTTAAATCATCGCTTTTTACAGAAACTTCTATATTATTTTCATGATTGATATCTGTAGCTTGTATGGCATTTTTAACCAGATTTGTTACCACTCTTATCAACTGTGTTCTATCAAAAACAGCAGTGAGAGACTCGCAGTCTGAAGTATAACGGATATTAGACTCATTAAAAATGTCTAATGCTAGTTGTGTCACCATGCATACATCAGTCTCTTCATTCTTTTGAGCTGGCATAGCTGCATATGTAGAAAATGCGCTGGCAATATTACTCATCACATCTATCTGTTCAATTAATGAGTTAGAATATTCATTAAGCTTCTCTTTGTAATCAGGATCTGTAGGATCAAATCTTCTTTGAAAACTTTGAACCGTTAGTCGCATAGGCGTTAGCGGATTCTTAATCTCGTGAGCCACCTGCTTAGCCATTTCTCTCCAGGCTTGTTCTCTCTCACTTGTAGCAAGCTTTACAGCACTTTCTTCAAGCTCTTCTACCATTTTATTATAAGATTCTACGAGCGTGTTGATTTCTTCAGTTCCTTTATGGTCCACCTCTAGTTTTCTATTGCGCTTAGAGATATCCAGCTCTTTTAAATTATCAGATATACTGCGTATAGACCTAGTAATATATCGTGCTAAGAAATAAGCCAAGACTAGAGAGATTAAGAACATCAAAGTATATACAAGGCTTAATCGCTTCAAAAACTCTTCAAGCTCATAGCTCATGAAATCATCATTTTCTATATAGGGAAGGTTTAAAATCCCGATATTTTTAAATTTATTATCAGTGAGATAAGAATAACTCGATCTATAACTTTGTCCATCCAGCTCAAATCGCCTCACATAACGACCATCATCTGCATTACCGAGCTTCTCTAGAATGTCTTTAGATACTTGACTTCTTAGGCTGTCCGTTTTAAATTCAGTTCTAGAGCTTTTTCTTAATTTACCTTGTAAATCATAGATATTTACTTGCATTCCATGAACAGTACTTATTCCAGATATTCTATCTCTGAAGATCAAAGGAAGGTTCTCTGTAGAAATTTCGTAATCTGTTTCCCTCAATTCATTAGCGATATCTTTTTTAATCGCAATCTCTTTACGCGATAATCGCTTTTCATGATAATCTTTTGCCTGTTCCTTAAATTGATAAATAGACATTCCTGCTATAAGAACACTAGCTACGATGGTTAAAACAACCATGGAAAAGAAAATGCGATTTCTGAGACTATTCGTATACAATTTCATCAAAGTAAAAATAACAATAATTAAGCCAGTTACTATCGTGTTCTATACTTTATGATTTGCAAGCTGGTTAGATTCCGCTTTCGCGAAAGCGGAATGAATTTCAATTCCATAGAAATTTAAAGTCCATTGATAATTGAATAACTTTGCCCTATGAAAATTGACAACTTAGAGCAAGGATATTTTGGGATAGGAATAATGAATGGTAAAACACCAGAAAACCTAGGCGTGTTATGGCGTACTGCCCAAAATCTAGGAGCTAATTTTATATTTACCATAGGTAAGAGATATGCAAAACAGGCTTGCGACACGCATAATGCTGTAGGCGCCATACCTTATTTTCACTATAAAACC
>NZ_MAAX01000097.1:1114-17807 GCF_002162835.1 Nonlabens dokdonensis | reverse complement strand
GTAAAGTATGATCTAAAAAGGTTTGTATTTCCAGAGAAGCCCATAGAGTTTTCATTAAATTGATCTGTCATCTTTCCCCATAACATAAAACCACTATTTGCAAGAGCAGCTTCTTCTGGCTGATCTCCTAAATGCTCAAGAATCATATAAACATCATTACTTGTGGCATTCCACAGAGTGTTTTTATAATCGTTAAGAATGTTTACTCGAGATTGATCGTAGGCGTTCCACGCTCCTATATTTCCTATAGTAACATTTTGCGTAAAACCTTTAGATAAATCAAATCTAAAGCCATCTATACGATATTCATCAACCCAATATTCTAAGGTCTGTTTTACATACTCTTTTGTCCACTGACTTTCATGATTGAAATCGTAACCTACATTAAAATCATGCGTAGGAGTAGGATTTAAATAAGGATTATTTGATGCAGGTCTAAAGTTTGCTTGATCCCACCACATTTGACATAAAGGACTCTGACTGAAAGCGTGATTATAAACTACATCTATAATAACTGCAATACCTTTAGAATGACATAAGTCTATAAGCTCTTTAAATTTCTCTGGTGTACCATAGGCTTTGTCTAAAGCACCATGAAATTTAGGATTATAACCCCAACTGTCAGTACCTTCAAATTCGTTTACAGGCATAAATTGTAAGGCATTTATACCTAGTGTTTCTAAGTAATCTATGCGATCAATAATTTGCTGGAAGCTATCCTCTTCAGAAAAGTCGCGAGCTAAAATCTCATATATAACTAGGTTCTCTTGATCTGGTTTTTGAAAATTGTTTGTAGTCCAGTTGTATGGAGTCGCTTGATATGTATGTAATGAAACATCGCCAGTAGTCTGTCCATCAGGATAAGCAGGTAAATTAGGGAAATTACCTGGTTTAATGAATTGATCGCTACCAGGGTCCAGAATTAATTCTGAAAAAGGGTCTGCAATTTTAATATCATAATCTACTAAGTACTGGTATTGAAACACTTGATTTGCAGTAAATTCAGAAGCGGGAACAGTTACCCAAAAATAATCACCGTCTTTATTCATTTGATAATTAGGGTCTAAGTTCCAGTTTGAAAAGTCACCTATGAGCATGACATCGCTCTTTAAAGGTGCTGCTAAGAGAAAAGTAACGCTACCATCTGCGTTTTCATTCACACCATTTTTTAAACCTGCTGGGCGAGGTAAGTTTTGTGTCGCTGTGGGAACAAATACGTTTACAGAATTTGAAGAAGTGTTAGTACCATTGTCTGCAAAAATGGAAAAAGTAAAAGCACCAGTATTTGTAAATGTATAGTTAGTACTTATATTCATTGCATTTGCCGTAGCAATACTAGTTCCATTTGCACTAAGTTCTAGCGCAGTATTTTGTGATGATTCACCAGATACAGTAATAGATTGATTTAAGTTAAAAATAGCGCCATTTTGTGGAGATGTAATAGCTGTATTTAATCCAGGAGGAAAAACATCTAAGAAAATATCAGGATTTGTTTGAACTGTAGCACTAGAGTTCCTAATTACTAAACATATTTCTGAAACGACATCGCCAGGCGCTACGTTATAAAATTGTTCAATAGAGGAAGGTAATGTAAGTTGGTAATTATTTCCACCAGCATTTACAAATTGAGGAGCCCCATTGTTGTCATTAAATGTAGGTACAATAATATTTTGCCATCTCTGTCCATTTATCGTTACACCAGTATAGGCATAAAATGTTCCAGGTTCGTTTTCCAGTGCGGTTCCAGTAGCATCAAATAAGATGGTAACTTGATCTGTTTGTGTAGCTGTAGAGGGCTGTAATGTTACCTGCGCTTTCGCGAAAGCGAAACATAATAAAGCTACAAAACATAGAGTAATCTTTCTCATATTTTCAGTTTTAAGCAAAAAAAAGGCCGTTGCCAGCCTTTTCTTTGAATTGAATTATTTTTTTAAATCGATGTAGCCGTATAAGAGTAAGCTCTCGGAGTACTAAGATCTAGTTCTACTTTGTACATTCCTGGTGCTTGATCAAAGGTAAGGTCGCTTCCATTAAATCCTAATAAATCTGGATTATCTGAACTCTGTCCAAAATTGTTAGTAGGTGATCCCCAATCATCATTTGCTCTAAATTTGAATTGGTCTTGAGATAACGTTACAGTAACTTCCCATTTTTGAGTAGTAGCATTATAGCTCATATCAGTGTCAGGATCATTCCAGTCGTTAGGTGTCGCAGTACCTATCATAGCCCAGCTAGTAGGTGTAGCTGTCCAGGTTGCATCGCTAAAATCTCCGTTTCCATCTGGATCTGTGTTTACAGTAATGTAATAGAAACCAGCTCCAGGAACAGAAAGGTCTCCACCTGATAAACTTAACTCGCCTGGTGTTCCAGAGTCTCCAAATGCTTCATCCCAGTCTTGTTCTAAAGTGAACTTGAAATTAGGAGTAGCAACATCCATATTAATAAATCCTTCATACTCTGTGCTTCCAAATTCAACTGCTTCTAAATAAGGAGTTGCAGCATCTCCAGGAGCCCAGTCTGCACCGTAACCGCTTGCAGCAGCATAGTTACCAGGAACCCATAATCTAGGGCTTTCAGTGGTGTAAGACGTTACAGCAAGGGCTAAAACATCAGAGATCATAGGATCCATTGATGCGTCTGCCGTTGTGGCCACAACTCTCATAGCAACCACACCTTCAGTAAATGGTGTTAATCCTACTTCAGCTGCAACTTCATTTAACCTTTCTACGCTTAGACTTACGTTATCCTCATTTGTCGTGGTTACTGTAATAGCGTTATCAAAATTTGTTGCATCATTAGAAGCTTGAACTTCATAAGACACAGAAATAGGAGTAGAGAAGTCTACGGTAGTCCATACAAGACGTTCAGCAAGGTTATCTTTAGTCTCAAAAGTTAAAATGTATGAAGTCGCTGGAGTTGATTTAAAAGACAATTGAGTAGTAGGTTGATCGATAAACAATTCTTCATCATCTTCACTACAAGAAATAGTTGCCGCAATCGCTAGAAAAGACAACATTAAAATTGAAAACTTTTTCATTTTGTAAAAATTTATTTATTAGTATCCAGGGTTTTGGACTAGGTTTGAATTTAAATTAAGTTCTGTGGTAGGTATAGGATATAAATCCCTAAAAGCAGGAGTTGTTGTACCACTTTGTACGTTTCCTTTCCATTCCCAAATTCCGTTTGAGGAGAATTGATTAAAACGTATAAGATCTTGTCTTCTGTGGCCTTCCCAATGAAGTTCTCTAGCTCTTTCTTCTAAAATAAAATCTAGATTAATATCTGATCCTGTTATATTACCAGAATTATCTCCATAAGCTCTCTCTCTCAATATATTGATATAATTTGCTGCGGTGTTTAAATCACCACCAGCACCTCTTGCAACTATTTCAGCATACATAAGATAAGCATCTGCTAATCTAAATACTGGCATATCTGTACTCACGAAAGTAGGATTTACAGCTGGACTACCATCTAAGTTAACATTTTGAAATTTTACAATTGCAAATCCATCTGTAAAACTGCCTACATCAGCAATACTTTTATTTTGTCCATCTACATAGAAGTTTTCTCTACGATCTGCAGAATTTTCTTCATTAGGAAACAACTCCACAAACTCTGGAGTAGTGCGTATTCCACCCCAACCTGCATCGAGACCATATTCTGCAGGATTCATACTACCACCTACAGGAGCGTGAGATAAAAATGTCGTACCTCCAAATGTTTGAGTGTTATCACCATCATAATTTACTGTCCAGATAAACTCATTTTGAGCTCCATTAGAATCATTATCTGCTAAAAACAAAGCTTCATAACCTAAATTAGTGTCTATTTGATAACCTTGGCCTATAACTAAATTTACATAGGTTAAAGCATCTGCATAACGAGGAGTTCCCGTATAAACTTCAGCATTTAAGTATAATTTTGCAAGAAGCATTTGTGCAGCTGCCTCACTAACTCTACCATACTCGGTTCCTCTTCCTGCCGGAAGTTCAGGTAAAATTGCTAAAAGTTCTGATTCAATGTAGTTAAACAGGTCCGATCTTGATATATAAGCTGGTAGCTCCGACCCATCTGCAGCGGTATTTTCCGTTGTAAAAGGCATTGTTCCATAAAGATCCATACCATGGTAGTAAGAATAAGCTCTTAGAAAGCGTGCATCACTTCTGTAGCTGCGCACTATAGCTGCATCTTCATTAGACAAGCCAGCATTAGATAAGGCGCCATCTGTTGTTTCTCTTAAAAATGCATTATTGAGTGTAACTTGATAACTTAAACGTGCAAACATAGCTGCTATAAATTCATTATCAGGAGTCCAATTTTGCCAGTGAAGATCCTTGATGGTACCATCATTCCAGGCAATAATTGCTTCGTCTGTAGATAACTCTTGTAATTTCCAATATAGTCGACCATAATTAGAGAAACCACCATCTATTCCTTGTATATCAGCTCCACCGTCGCCACCTTGTTGACCACCGATGATCAGTCCAGCATAAAGTTTTGCCCATCTACCTTGAAACGCTTCAAGACTATTAAGAGATTCACTAGAAGTATTTCCTTCTGGTTCTAACTCAAGGACATCTTCACAACCTACAAAAACGGTAGCTGCTAAGAATAATACTATTATTGATTTGTATATTTTCATTTGCTTAATTTTTAAAATTCAAAGTTTAGACCAAAAATAACGCCTCTGCTTCTTGGGAAAATAGCCCCATCAACTCCATTTCCGATTTCTGGATCAAGACCACTATAATCAGTTATTACAAAAAGGTTTGTACCTGTTACTGAAGCTCTTATTCCTACTTTGTCGGTGTTAAAGGTATATCCTAACGATAAATTATCTAGCCTAACAAAGTCCGATTTTTCAATATACTCACTAGAAAACAATAAGTTAAGTGGAGCGCTTTGGAAAGAATTATCTAGAATTCCCGCAGTTGAGTTATTTAACCAATCACCTGCATTCTCAGTTACAGCATCAGCATTTTCTCTTGCTGCTCGTACATTATTATAATTGTAACCTCCTACGGCACCTCTTAAAGTAAAGCTCATATCAAATCTTTTGTAATTAAAATTAGATGTGAAACCAAAAAATGCATCTGGGTTACCTTTTTTATATCTTACTCGGTCATCACTGTTAATTACATTGTCACCGTTTCTATCTGCAAAAACACCGTCTAGTGGATTTCCTTCAGCATCATAAACTTGACGATAAACTAAAAATGAAGTAGGATCTGCTCCAACAGCCCATTCTTGAATAAAATTATTGAATCCTGCACCTCCTACAGGAGTTTGTGGTACAGGTGCATCATTTGAACCTAATGATAGGTCTGTGATTTCAATTTCATTGAAAGTTAAATTACCACCAATATCCCAATTGAAATTTTCTGTTTGTAACAATTTTACATTTGCCGCTAGCTCAATACCTCTACTTCTAGTAGCACCCACATTTTGTAGAGCAAAATTTCCAAGAGAACCGGCTGCTAATGGTCCGAATTGAAGAAGATCTTCAGTATCTCTAGTGTAAACATCAATAGAACCTGTTAGAACATCATCAAAGAATCCATAATCTAATCCAACATTGTATTGAGTAGTTTCTTCCCATTTTAAATCTGTTGTAAGTTCTGGTCTGAGAGTAGTAAAAAATTGATTACCAATCTGTACTTGAGCTTGGGCATTACTCGGTGTAGAGCGTGGAATAAATAGAAAGTCTTGTCCTATTTCTTGCTGTCCAGTTACACCAAAGCCTCCTCGTAGTTTCAATTGAGAAACAAAACCACTATTTTGAATAAAATCTGTATTTGTTAATTTTAATGCTGCGCTAGCTCCTCCAAAGGTTCCCCATCTATTATCTGGAGAGAATCTAGAGGTTCCATCTCTAGACACACTTGCTGAAAGTACTAGTAGGTCTTTAATGTCTATAGAGGCTCTACCAAAAAAGGATACTAGTCTGTTTTCATTAAAAGCTATGAATGGATCAATAGCTACACCTGTGTTGTCTAGACTAAAACTAGTGCTTTCTCTTCTAAAAGCCTGAAGACTACTTCCTACAGTTAAATCTATAGTAGACTCTATACTTGTAAGTTCTTTTTTGTAATCTAAACGACCGTTTATCAATTGGTTAATTCTTAAACCATTAGAGCTAGATTTTATAGCTCCTGTTGTTAAACCGACTCCAGAGTTAGGTAATCGATTTGAAAATGAATCAAATTCATTATAATCTACACCTACTGTACCATTAAACTTAAGACCTTCTACGCCAGGGATTTTATAGTCAGCCTGCAGCGTAGTACGTATCTGGTTATTTGCAGTTTCAGCATCTAAGCTTTCTAAAAGCCCTAATGGATTACGCGGTGCTAGGTTGCTAATAGTTCCATTACTTTGAAAGTACTCAAAGAAACCATTAGGTCCGTTAGGATCAAAGGCTGGTTGAGTTGGATCAAAATCTATAGCACTACCTATCGCTCCTTCATCTGCGCTGCGCACCTCTTCAAGAGCTCCTTGGACACTTAACGTAAGTTTTAGGTCGTTATTTAATAACTTTTGAATAACACTTGCATTTAAACTGGTTCTTTCGTATCCAGAAGTTTTAAGAGTACCATTTTGATTAGTATAGCCTATGTTTGCTCTAATTGCAGTATTTTCAAAACCTTTTTGCAATGTAATATTGTGAATTGCTCTAGTAGCTGTTTGGTAAATCTCTTCTTGCCAGTCTGTATTTGCTGTACCTAATAAGGCAATATCTTCTGGAGAACCTATGTCGTTAATCAGTGCTCTAAACTCATCACCAGTTAACACATCCAGACGGTCTGTATTATTATCAATTGCAAATTGAACATTGTACCCTATTTTAAGGTCACTACTCAATTTCCCCTTTTTAGTAGTAATAAGGATAACACCGTTAGAAGCTCTGTTACCATAGATAGCTGTTGCACTTGCATCCTTTAGAATGGTAAAGCTTTCTATTTCTGCAGGGTTAATAGTATTAAGATTTGCATTTGTTGCATCAAGAGGAATTCCATCAACAACATATAGTGGATCTGCATTTGCACTTAAAGTAGATCCAGCTCTAACTCTAATTCTAGGGCCATCACCAGGGCGACCTGTTGCTGCAGTAACTTGAACACCTGCTGCTTTACCGGCTAGTAGCTGTCCTGGAGATACTATGGCTCCTTTATTAAACTCTTCATCAGAAACAGTTGTTTGAGCAGCTGTCACATTTTGCTTTGTTGTACTACCATAACCTATTAGTACAATAGTGTCAAGTTCTGAAGCATCTTCCTCTAACGTTATATTAATAGTAGACTGACCAGTATAAGGGATTTCCTGTGTTATATATCCTACAAAAGAAAACACAATAACGGCATCGCTTGGCACATTGTTTAATGTGTATTTACCATCAAAATCTGTGGAAGTACCATTTGAGGTTCCTTTAACTGCTACAGTTGCACCTAATGCAGGAAGGCCATTGGATTCTAAGACTGTACCAGTAATTACACTCTGCGCAAATGCGAAAAAGGGTAATAAAAATAACAGTATAACTGCTTTGAATTTTTGATTCATTTCTTTGATTTAATTAATTGTTAGTGTTGTCTTCTTCTCACACGCCGTAAAATTATGTAAACTAAATGTTAAGAAAAGATTTTCTCAATGATATTCTACGAAAACGTTTTCGGCATTTCGTAGTTTAAAATTGTAGTATCTTCACTTTCGCGAAAGCGAGATAAACATTCATCTAATTAATCTAGATTTAATGGCCCAAAAGATTACATTAAAAAAGATAGCTCAAGACTTAAATGTTTCTATATCAACTGTTTCAAAGGCTCTTAGAGACTCTCATGAAATAAGTGAAGAACGACGTGAAAAAATTAAACAATATGCAAAGGAATTTAACTACAAGCCTAATAGTATTGCGTTAAGTCTTAAAAATCAAAAGACTAAAAAGATAGGAATTATTATTCCTGAGATAGTCCATCACTTTTTTGCTACTGTAATATCTGGTGTAGAACGAGTGGCAAATCAAAAGGGTTATCAGGTTATTATTACTTTGTCTGGAGAAAGTTTTGATAAAGAGGTAGTTAACATGGAAATGCTTGCAAACGGTAGTATAGATGGCTTTATTATGAGTTTATCTAAGGAGACTATGGAAAAACAAGATTTTCACCACCTTAGAGAGGTTACTAATCAAGGTATGCCTATAGTTATGTTTGATCGCGTCTCAAACGATATTCCTTGCGATAAAATTATTATTGACGATGTTGCTGCTAGCCATGAAGCGACAGAATTTTTACTGCGGAAAGGGAAGAATAAATTGGGGATTATCAGTACCGTAGATTATGTTAATGTAGGAAGATTACGATCTCAAGGTTTTAGCCAGGCACTGCAGCAACGTGGTTTTGCCGTGGAGGAGCACCAATTTTTAAAAATTGAAGATATTGATAATTGCGAGCAAAAAATAGAACAATTTATAGCTAGCAATGATTTTGATGCGCTAGTTGCTGTAAATGAATTATTTGCAGTTACTGCTAGTAAGGCGATCCAAAAATCTGGAAAAAAAATACCAGAAGATGTTGCTATCGTTGCTTTTACAGATGGTATTCTTTCAAAATATGCAAGTCCTACTTTAACAACTATAGGGCAAAAGGGAGAAGAAATGGGCGGAATTGCCGCCGCAAAACTTATCGAGAAACTTGAATCAAGTGATCATGATACAGAAAGCTACGAAACCGTTATCGTAAAAACATCTCTTGTAGAAAGAGAATCTACACCATAAATTATAATTTTACAGTTCTGTTTAAAGTTATATCTTTATACCGTTTTCAAAACTTATCTTCTTCACACACAATAAGTTTTGATAAGTCATAAGGCTTATCGTCATTAAAAAAATAACGATATGCAAAAGCCTAAATTAGGTTTCTGGAATATTTGGAACATGAGTTTCGGATTTCTGGGTATTCAGTTCGGTTTTGCCTTACAGGGCTCAACCATGTCTCGTATTTTTGAGACATTAGGAGCCGCAAAGGACGATATTCCATTATTATGGATCGCCGCACCACTTGCCGGTTTAATAGTACAGCCTATTATAGGTTATTTAAGTGATAATACCTGGCATAAATCTTTAGGTAGACGTCGTCCATTCTTTTTAATAGGAGCAATACTTAGTTCCATCGCTCTGTTATTTATGCCGTACTCTTCAGAGGTATGGATGGCAGCAGGTTTACTACTTGTACTTGATGCTTCTATAAATATATCTATGGAGCCTTTTAGAGCTCTAGTGGCAGACAAGCTTCCAGAATCGCAACGTAGTTACGGATTTGTCGTTCAAACTTTAATAATAGGAGTAGGAACATGGGTAGCGAGCAACTTGCCTAAATGGGTGAATAATACCTTAGAGATATCTAATGAAGCTGCTCCAGGCGTTGTTCCAGATTCAGTAAAGGTTGCCTTTGGAGTAGGAGCATTTGTTTTTATCACTTCTATTTTAGTTACCATTTTTACAACTAAAGAATATACGCCAGAAGAAATGGCAGCTTTTGACGACGCTGGTGAGCCTGAAGAAAAGAAAGGGATGCTGGAAACTATCATGGGAACTTATGCTTTAATGCCTAGGATCATGAAAAAGCTAGGAATCGTACAATTCTTTTCATGGTTTGCTTTTTTTGCTATGTGGACGCTTGCAAATCCAGCACTTACCACTCACATTTACAACGCGCCTAAACCAGATATTAAGGAATATGCACAATTAGATGAATCTGGTGATCCTATTCTTGATGCAGATAGTGTTACTTTATTTCTGAACGATCAATCTGCTGCAGATTATAAAACTGCAGATAAAGCCTATAATGAAGCTAGTGATGATGTAGGTTCTAAAATGGGTATTTATGGATTAACCTCAATGCTATTTGCATTACTACTTACGTTTTACACTTCGTATCGCGCTATAAATAGAAAGTACATCCACATGGCCAGCCTGCTTTTAGGCGCTGTAGGATTTTTATATATGTATTACAGTCCAGGAGAACCAGATAATTTATACACATCCTTTTCATTAATAGGGATTGCATGGGGTAGTATACTTTCTATGCCGTACGCTATGCTGTCTAGTTCTGTAGAGTCTTCAAAAATGGGATTGATGATGGGTGTTTTCAACATGTTCATTGTTATACCACAAATAATTGCAGCGGTAGGTGGAGTTGTCCTATTACACAATTTAATAGGTGAAGAATCTATTCACGCTATGACTATTGCAGGAATATTTCTGGCAATCGCAGCACTTTCAAATTTATTAATAACTAATAAAAAGGCGATCACGTATCAGCCATTACTAGAGAATGAATAAAAAAGCCTTCATATTTGACCTTGATGGAGTTATCGTAGATACAGCAAAGTTTCATTTTATAGCTTGGCAGCGTCTCGCAGCTTCTCTCGATATCAATTTTACAGAAGAAGAAAACGAACAGCTTAAAGGAGTCTCTCGTGTTAACTCTTTGAAGAAAATACTTCAATGGGGGAAAAAAGAAATTTCTCCAGAGGTCTTTCAATCCAAAATGGATCAGAAAAATGAAGAATATCTCGAGTTAATCAAAACTCTTGATGTGAAAGATATTCTTCCGGGAGTTCATGATTTTCTATTAGAACTTAAAGCCAAAGAACAACCTATAGCTTTAGGAAGTGCCAGTAAAAATGCTCGACCTATTTTAGAAAAATTAGGTATTAAAGATCTCTTTGATGTTATCGTGGACGGTACAAATGTTACTAAAGCAAAACCAGATCCTGAGGTGTTCTTAAATGCCTGCGAGCAGTTAGGTTATGATCCGCAAGAAAGCGTTGTTTTTGAAGACAGTGTTGCAGGAGTACAAGCAGCAAATACAGCAGGAATGATTTCCATAGGTCTAGGAGATCCATCTATTTTAAATGAGGCAGACGAGGTCTTTGCACACTTCACTGACATGCCTCAAGATTATATCAATACACTATTAAGTAAGAATAAATAATGAATCAAGAATATATCATACCAAATGCGTGGTCTATCATTGAAGAAGGATGGAAGCCATCTCAAGTAAAATCTAGTGAGAGCCTTTTTTCTATAGGTAATGGAGCTATGGGGCAGCGCGCTAATTTTGAAGAAAAATATACAGGAGAAACATTTCAAGGAAGTTATGTAGCTGGAGTCTACTACCCAGACAAAACTCGAGTAGGATGGTGGAAAAACGGTTATCCAGAATATTTTGCAAAAGTTCTTAATGCGCCCAATTTTATAGGGATAGATGTATTTATTGACGGTGAAGAGCTCGACCTAGCAACAGTTCAAGAGGTGACAGACTATCGCCTAGAATTAAATATGAAAGAAGGTTGGTTAGAGCGTACTTTTACCGCAAATCTTTCAGACGATAAGTCCATTAAGGTAGTTGCTCGTAGATTTATGAGTTTAGATTTCGATGAGCTAGCCGTAATAAATTATAAGGTTACTGCCGTGAAAGGAGATATGAGAATATCTTTTCAACCTTATGTAGATGGTGGTATCACAAATGAAGATTCAAATTGGGATGATGCCTTTTGGGAAATTGAAGACGTCATTTCTGACGGGCATCAAGGTATGGTGCGTAGCCGTACTAATAAGACTAATTTTTATGTAACCACATTCATGCAGTCTGAGCTTCTCAAAAATAATGAGCACGTTCAATATGCAGATCATTTTGATCAAAACGATACAGTAGTTAGACATAAAGCCGCGTGTGATATCGCTCAAGGCGAAAGCGTAACTCTTAGAAAGTACGCCGGCTACGTTTCTAGCTTAAATCATGACCATCTATCACTTCAAACAGCTGCCAAATCTGTTCTACAAAAAGCGACTGAAGTAGGTTATGAAAAATTACTTAACTTGCAAGCAGATTCATGGGCTCAAATTTGGGCCATGGCAGATATCACGATTGAAGGTGACCTTAAAGCACAACAAGGAATCCGTTTTAATATCTTCCAGTTGAATCAAACTTACTTAGGTAAGGATTCTCGATTAAATATAGGTCCTAAAGGATTTACAGGTGAGAAATATGGAGGTTCTACCTACTGGGATACAGAAGCATATTGCATCCCATTCTACATGGCTACTAAAGATCAACAAGTAGCACGTAATTTATTAAAATATAGATATGAGCAGCTAGACAAGGCCGTTGAAAATGCTGGGAAACTAGGATTTTCTTCTGGAGCTGCTCTATATCCTATGGTTACCATGAATGGAGAAGAATCTCACAACGAGTGGGAAATCACATTTGAAGAAATTCACCGTAATGGTGCTATGGTTTTTGCCATTTACAACTATGTGAGATATACCGGAGACTACAGTTACATTCCAGAAATGGGACTTGAAGTAATGATTGCTATTGCAAAATTCTGGCATCAACGTGCGACCTACTCACAACGTGCTAAGAAATATATGATACTAGGTGTGACCGGTCCTAACGAGTATGAGAACAATGTAAATAATAATTGGTATACTAATTATTTAGCAAAATGGTGTATCAACTATGCTGTAGAAAACATCAACAAAGTAAAAGCAGATCATAAAGCAGATTACGACAGAATTATTGCTAAAACTGAGCTCACAGATCAAGAGATAGGAGCGTGGAAAGAAGTGGCAGATAATATGCACGAACCATTTGATACAGAACTAGGCGTGTACCTTCAACAAGATGGCTTTTTAGATAAAGAGATTATTCCAGTTTCTGAATTGCCTAAAGAACAGCGACCTATTAATCAAAAATGGTCTTGGGATCGTATTTTGAGAAGTTGCTATATTAAACAAGCTGATGTTCTTCAATGTTTTTACTTTTTTGAAGATCACTTTAGTAAGGAAGAGCTACGTAAAAACTTTGACTTTTATGAGCCACTTACCGTTCATGAAAGTTCACTATCTCCATGCGTTCACAGCATTCAAGCAGCAAAGCTAGACCGTATGGATCAAGCTTATAAATTCTATCTTAGAACTTCTAGACTTGATTTAGACGATTATAACAAAGAGGTAGAAGAAGGTTGTCACATAACTAGTATGGCAGGAACCTGGATGAGTATTGTAGAAGGTTTTGGTGGGCTACAAATTATAGACGATAAACCTAGCTTTACGACTAGATTACCACAAGAATGGGACAGCTTTAGCTTCAAGATCAATTTTAGAAATCAAATTTTAAACGTTCAAGTAGCAAAAACTGGTACGACCATAACATTAGAAGGTAAAACACCTCAAGATGTAGTTATTAACGGTAAGACAATTACCTTAGAACCACAACTTGTTAATGCTTAGACTATGAAACATAAAGCTCACTTTTTAAGTGTCGTTTTTGTTCTCGCTTTCGCGAAAGCGGTAACGGCACAATACACTCAGGTAGAACAGCCTTTAGAACACATAGAACCTAGATTCTGGTGGTCTGAGATGGAGCACGATGAGGTGGAAGTCATGTTTCATGGAGCAAATATTGCTCATTACGACGAGGTGAACAGTGATTTTACCATTTTAAATGTACGTAAGACTGATAATCCTAATTATCTGTTTGTAACCTTTGACATGAGTATTGAACCTAATCGCTACAAAATCAATCTATGCAAAGAAGGTTGTGATAAAGGCGACACCATACCTGTAGTCTACGACTTATTAGAGAGACAGAAAAATAGTAAGGAGAGAAAAGGCTTTGATTCCAGCGATGCCATTTACTTAATCATGCCAGACCGTTTTTCAAATGGAGATCCATCAAACGATTCGGTAGAAGGACTTGCTGAAAAAGCAAACCGCGACTTCAAAGGCGGTCGTCATGGTGGCGATATTCAAGGTATTATCGATCATCTAGATTATATCGATGAGTTAGGAGCAACTGCTATCTGGAGTACGCCGTTATTAGAAGATAATGATGCGCGTTATTCTTATCATACCTATGCACAAAGCGATTTGTATAGGATTGATCCACGTTATGGAACTAATGAAGATTATAAACGACTAGGTGATGAGCTACATAAACGTGATATGAAACTAATTATGGATTATGTTACTAACCATTGGGGCGCGACGCACTGGATGATGCAGGATTTGCCTACGAAAACTTGGATCCATCAATTTGATGATAATGAAGGCAAAGACTTCCCAGTTGCTGGATATGCAAATTCTTCTTACCGCCAGACCACACAAATGGATCCTAATGTGAGCAAACGAGATGCAATTTATGCTGAGAAAGGCTGGTTTGTAAGCACCATGCCAGATATTAATCAAAGTGAACCGCTTGCTTTAAATTATTTGATTCAGAATACCATATGGTGGATTGAATATGCTGGTTTAGACGGTTTGCGAGTAGATACTTATTCTTATAATGAGAAAGAAGGAATAGCAAAATGGACCAAAGCCATTATGGACGAATATCCTAATTTTAATATCGTAGGAGAAACCTGGTTACACGATCAGGCTCAAATTGCTTACTGGCAACAAGATTCAAAAATTGCGGCTATTCAAGATTATAATACTCATTTACCTAGTGTGATGGATTTTACGCTACACGATGCTATTATGGTTGCTTTTAATGAAAATGAACAAGGCTGGGACAAAGGAATGTCAAAGGTGTATGAGAATTTTGTCAACGACTTCTTGTACCCTGATATTGATAATATCTTAGTTTTTGCAGGAAATCACGATACTAATCGCATCAACGGTAACGGATTGTATGACGGTGACCTTGCCAAATACAAACTTGCCATGACTTTAGTTTTGACCACTAGAGGTATTCCTCAACTCTATTATGGTGATGAGATAGGAATGGCAGGAAATCGCGATACTGATGGTGATGGCGATATACGTAGAGATTTCCCTGGAGGCTGGAAAGGCGATGTTGTAAACGCATTTGATCAACCAACTAAAAGCCAAAAAGCCTATCAAGATTTCACTAAAAAATTGTTGAATTATCGCAAGAATAAAGAAGTGATCCATAGCGGCAAATTACTTCAATACGTTCCTGAGAACAATTGTTATGTGTATTTTAGAGAAAATGGAGTAGATAGTGTTATGGTGGTAATTAATAACAATCCAGAGTCAGTGACTTTAGATTTGAATCGTTTTAAAGAAGGTATTTACACCGCAAAAGAAGGAACAGATATCTTAACTGATAAAAAACTAAGTTTAAGAGGAAAGTTAAAGGTGGATGGGAAAACGAGTATGGTGATTGAATATAGTTTTTAAAAAAACAGTGACCATCAGACCTCAAAAGACTTAAGATGTCTTATGAGTTTGATAACGACTTAAGAAATAACATGTAAATGAAAAAACAACTAAGCCTACTTATCATCATTTTAATGATAAGCTGCGATACTAAAAAAGAAGAGGAGTTGGCAAAAGCCAGTGTTATCCAGGTGATGACTACACCTATTTATGCCAGTTCTGGTCATAACAATTCAGAATTTTTAGTTTCTGATTATTTATCAGATGAAAATAAAGTGGATAGTATTACTTTTTCGGAAGGAATAGGTTTTGCAAAATCTAAAGCTCTTGATGAAAACATTCAATCATTCAGAGTTAAAGAAAATGCGACGGCAGTTTCTCACATAACACTATGGACTAAAGGAATAAGAAACGATATTCCTGTTTTTAAAAGCACAAGTAAAACAATAGAAATTCCATATTCTGGGAATTTTAAAAACGTCCAAATCAAAGGCGAGTTTACTAATTGGGCACCACAAGATACAGAAGTGGTTGATGGTAAAATCATATATCGAGCAACAGTTCCACAAGGCAAATTTCAATATCTATTTCTGGAAGGTGGAAAAGAAGAAAAACTAACAGGAAATGAGCCTAACGTTGTTAGTAATGGAATGGGCAGTTTTAATCGCGTTATTGATAACAGCCGTAAAGCAAATCCAGCACAATTATCTTACGGAGAAATTCTAGATCAAGGATTTACTTTTCAGTCTACTGGAGAATTAGATAACGTCGTGATTCTTTATGAAAATCAAAAAATAGAAGCTCAAAAAGAAGGAAATACATACACAGTGCAACTACCCAAAGTAGATTTCTCTAACCGTATTTCTAAAACGCAACTCGTACGTGTTTATGCCAGCGATGAAAATGGCCGCACAAACGACCTTTTGATTCCTGTACAAGACAGCCAAGTTGTAAAAGACCCAACAAAACTAGCTAGAAGCGATTTCCATACTCAAGTATTGTACTTTATGATGGTAGACCGTTTTCTAGATGGAGACACATCCAATACTAAACCAGTTCCAGATCCAGAGATTTTGCCCGCAGCCAATTACATGGGTGGTGATCTGGCTGGTGTGTTGGAGAAAATTAACGATGGCTACTTTGAAGAAATGGGAATCAACACCATATGGTTATCACCTATTACTCAAAATCCAGAAGGTGCATATGGCTTGTGGCCAGAGCCGCGCACAAAATTTAGCGGTTACCACGGTTACTGGCCTATTTCTAATACAAAGGTTGACTACCGTTTTGGTGATGAAAAAGTCATGAAAGAGATCATTGAAGAAGCACATAAAAGAGACATGAATGTGATTCTTGATTATGTGGCAAATCATGTTCATGAAGAGCATCCCGTTTATAAAAATCATCCAGAATGGGCGACTAACTTATATCTTGAAGATGGAAGTTTAAATACAGAGCGATGGGACGATCAAAGGTTAACCACTTGGTTTGATACGTTTATGCCTA
>NZ_MAAX01000097.1:0-542 GCF_002162835.1 Nonlabens dokdonensis | reverse complement strand
AGTATTGGAGGAAATGATCCAGACAATCGTAAAATGATGAAGTTTGACTTGAATGTTCATGAACAACGTTTAAAAAAGCAAATTACAGACTTGGTAAATACACGACGTAACTCGATGGCTTTACAATACGGGACAACAACAATTTTAAGAGCAGATAAAGAAGTGCTTATTATCAGACGTCAATATTTTGATGAAATAGCTACCGTTATTTTTAATAAGTCTGCCCAAGAATTCACCTTTGAAAATACGACAGTTTTACCAAATAATTTTAATTTAATACTACATTGAAAATGAAAAAAATTACCCAAATATTATTGATATTAATCATTTTTGTTTCTTGTCAAACAGAAAAAACTAGTGTAAAAAATGACATTGCACCAGTCACATCTGCTATGATGGAAACAGCAGTTATTTATGAAGCAAACATTAGGCAATACTCTCCTGAAGGAACTTTTAATGCTTTTACAAAAGACATTCCTCAATTAAAAGAATTGGGTGTAAAGGTAATTTGGATGATGCCAATTTTTCCAATATCAGAAACC
>NZ_MAAX01000047.1 GCF_002162835.1 Nonlabens dokdonensis | reverse complement strand
CAACGGCTGGTACCTCTTCTGTAGTTTCTTTGATCTTTGAAGTAGGTATAGACTCACTACTTTCTTCCTGGCCTAATACAGTTTCTATTACTTTCTTTTCATAGGTTTTTATTTCTTCAGCTTCAGCTTCAGTGAGATCATTTTTATCTAATTTCTTAATTTCAATACGGTTAGCAATACTTTGTTTTAATGAAAAAACTACGTCTACACGACGGTTTTGAGCGCGCTCATCATCTATACTTAATTCTTCAGATCCATCTTCAAGTGCTACTTCACCACGACCTTCTATGGTTTTAGAAATATTTTCTATAGTAATTTGATGATTTTGCAACCACTCAGAAACCGTTTCTACTCGTCTATTAGAAAGGTCTAAGTTATATTCATAAGAACCTCTATCATCACAATAGCCTAGAATCTTAACATCTAGCAACGGCTTGTAAAGCAAATCATCAAAAAAGGAATTAAGTTGTTTTCCTTCACTGAAAGAAAACTTGTCTTTATCAAGATCAAAATATACTGAATGGGTTTCTGTAAGCTGCGCTTTGCCTACTAGTGTAAGAAATAGAAATATAGATACTATTTGAATTTTAAACTTCATTATTTAAGAATGCGATTATATTTTCCCTCATCATTAAGGACTTCTATGGCTGTTCTTATTTCTGGATTGTATTTGATCTGGTAGTTGTAAAGACCTTCTTTGTAGAAATATCTTTTTACGATTTCGTCGGTAAGCAGGCTTTTTAATTCGGCTTTTTTATCGATGACTTCTTTCTTTTTTGCTTTTTTAATAGCTTCTAGCATAGAATCATAAGATGTTTTAATATCATCATCTAATTCTTCATTAGTGGCTGATTGGTACGCTTTCGCGAAAGCGGACTCTGTAACCGTCTCAAATTCAAAACCACGTTTTTCTATCCATGAAACAAAGTCTTGAAAGTCTGCATCTGTAAATTGAATCTCATCTATAGAATTGTACTGATGCTTATAATAGTAATCTGTCGCATAATCAAAGATGGAATTTTCCTTTAAAAGCGCCGTAGTGATAGGAGAGTAGGCAGCAGTTTCAAGAGAAATATCTGGCTCAACGCCACCACCGTCATAAACGGTACGACCGCTATTTACCGTCTTAAAGGCTTTATAATCTTCCTTTTTAGTACGTACAGCATCACCATTTTCATCACGATTCCAATAGTCTAACGCTTGAATACAGCGACCACTAGGTGTGTAATATCTGGAAATGGTAATCTTTACTTGTGTGCCATAAGAAAGTGGTTTAGGACGTTGTACAAGCCCTTTTCCAAAACTTCTTGCTCCTATAATCACACCACGATCGTAATCTTGAATACTACCGCTTACTATCTCGCTAGCACTTGCGCTACGACCGTTAATTAAAACTGCTACTGGCATTCCTTCAAATTCTTCACTGCGTTTTGTGAGATAGGTTTTATTGTATTTTGCTACGACAGACTGTGTGCTGGTAATAAGCTTGCCTTTAGGAATAAACAAGTTAGAAACATTTACAGCTTCACTTAATAGTCCACCAGGATTACCTCTTAGATCAAGAATCACTTTTTTGGCGCCTTTTTCTTGAAGTTCTTTGATGGCAGCTTTAGTTTCTCGTGATGCTTTTTGATTAAATTTAGAAAGCACTACATAACCTATATCTGGTGTAGCCATTTCATAAAATGGGACCGCTTTTACTTCAACGCCTTCTCTCTTTAAAGTGGCAGTGCTAGTTTTTCCCTGACGTTTATATTTTAAAGTAAGCTCTGTTCCTTCAGATCCTTGAAGCAAATCACCGGCATTTTCTTTGTAATCGGCTATTTTAACACCGTCTATTTCTATGATTTCATCGCCAGCTTTTAATCCCGCTTTATCTGCTGGATAGTCTTTCCACGGTTCAATGATTGTAATTTTATCGTCAAAAGTGCGCACATTTGCACCTATACCAGTATAAGATCCACGTCTATTAATCTTTGATTTTTCCACCTCTTGCTCTGTCCAGTAAACCGTGTAAGGGTCGAGTCCTTCCATCATTCCTTCTATAGCATTATCCATAAGGTCTGCTGGATTTGTATCGTCTACATAGTTCATGTTGAGTTGCTTATACATTTCTGTAAAGATTTCAATCTGTTTTGCGATCTCAAAGAAATCGTTTTGAAAACTAGCTGTAGATAGGAGTAGTCCAGCTGCTGCAATAGGTAGTAGGATTTGTCTTTTTATATTGATCTTTTTGCTCATATTCTTTTTTACAACTTAGGTATAGAATGCATTAAATATAGGATAAATACTAGTAAGCACCATATGAAGTATAACGCTGGTATTCATTATGCATGGCCTTCAAGTTTGATGCCAGAACATTAGGTATGAGGTTTTGGGTATCAGGTATGCGGAATTTATCTAATAAATTGCAGTAATTAGATTGTAAAAAGAAAAACTTCAAAATCCTATCGTTGGAAATGATAAGGCTAATAACAACCATTTTATTCTCCAATTTTTCCAATTGGTAATTGTTATACCAATAACAAGCAAACCGAGTATTAAAGCTAAAAAAGTGACGGGAATAAAAAAAGTAAAATTAAATCCAAAATTATCACTTGCATACCTTCGATCGAATCCAAACAAGTGTCTATAATTGTTTACTCCTAAAGCTAATATCATCAAAAAGGCACTTAGAGTAGCCATTGTCAAAGTCCATTTGAATGTTTTATTTAAAAACATTTCTAATAAGAATTTAACTTCCAATTTATACTTAAATAATAATCTTCTTATTCAACTCCTTCAATAACTTCTTAGTAAGCTGCTCGATGTAGTGATAGTCTGGCATTTTCCCAGATTGATAAAGGAACATGGCTTTAAGATGCTTGTCCCCAGAAACAGGAAGTAATTCTTGATGCAGTCTATACGATTCACGCATCAATCTTTTTACTCTGTTGCGATCTACGGCACTTTTAAAAAATCGTTTTCCTACGCTTACTCCTATTTGATGGTCGCCACCAGTTGTTTCTATAAAATATACCACGCGCAAAGGTCCTTTTCTTATGGATTTTCCATCAGAGAAAAGAAGGTCAGTAGCTTTTTTGCTTTTTAATTTTTTATTTCTTCCTAGTGTAAGCTTCATTGTGGTGCAAAGATAGTCTTTGAGTTTGTTAGTCAGTGAGTCTTGGAGTAAGCAGGTAAATGCAGTTTTAGATTAAAGTTTAAAACGATCATGAATTCTTAAGTAGAAAACTCTGTTTTAATTTTCCGCTTTCGCGAAAGCGATAAAACAACAAAAAAATAGGCAGTAACTCTAGTATTAGAATTACTGCCTACTGTTAATTGCAATAACTAACTGAAAATTACTCTTCCAATTGCCAGGTGTTGTTTTCTTTATTGATATCGGCCATCATTTCATTAGGGTCTATGGTAACGCTTTTAATGTTTTCCATATTGATACCGTCAAGCACTAACTCATAAGTAGGATATGCCCAAGCCCAATCATCAAGCGTTGTAACATTGTTTCCTACTGCTTTTTCTCCTCTCATTTCTTCTAATGGAATGTAATACATCTTTGTACTTCCATCGTTCATGGTTACTTCTACGTCTAGTGGCATAGGCATCAATCCTATTCTTTTAAGAGAAATGATGTTTTTACCGTCTACATTACTCATATCTTCTATAGCGTAATCAATAGTGTTTGTAGTCATGGTCCAGTCTCTTAAATACCATTCTAGATCAAAACCGCTCACGCGTTCTGCAACTCTTTTAAAATCGTTAGGATCTGGATGTTTGAATTTCCAAGTATTGTAGTATTCCTTAATAATATCATCACGTACTTCATCGCCTACTATATAACCTAATTGTGCCATAAAAACAGCTCCTTTAGAATAGGCACTGGTTCCATAAGCTCCATTGTATTCATAACGATCTGCATGAGTGGTTTGTGGTTGTTCTTTACCAGATTTTGCAAGACTTATGTAGCCTTGATATGATCTTCCATTAGGATTCTCACTTCCTTGTTTAAAAACTTCATTCATTGCCAGATTTGAGATGTAAGTGGTAAAACCTTCATCCATCCATTCATCTTTAGACTCATTAGTAGCGAGAATATGATTAAACCAAGAGTGCGCAAATTCATGAGCTGTAACTCCAGCAAGGCTTCCAAAAGAACGTTCTCCAGTTATTAATGTACACATCGCATACTCCATTCCACCATCACCACCTTGAATCACAGAGTATTGTTTGTATGGATATTCTCCCACATTTTTATTAAAGAACTTTAGAAACTCATTAGTAACAGGTTGTAATTCTTTCCAGTTCTTTTTTATCGCGTCATTGTCTTTGTAGAAAAAGTGAAGATCAACACCGTTTGCTCCTTTATAGATATCGTGGATAAAATCTTTGTCTGCGCCCCATGCAAAATCATGTACTTGTGGTGCTTTAAAATGCCAGGTTAACTTACCATCTTCTCCTTTTGCAGGACCTGAGTTTGCCTTATCATAACCATGACCTATATCTTTAGGATTTTGAAGGTAACCAGTTCCACCTACGGTGTATTCTCTATCCATGGTAAGCTTTACATCAAAATCTCCCCAAACTCCATGAAATTCACGTGCTATATAAGGTGATGTATTCCAGCCGTATTTATCAAATTCGGCCATTTTAGGATACCACTGCGTCATAGAAAGAGCAACGCCTTCACTATTATTACGACCACTTCTTCTTATTTGTTTAGGGACCTGACCATTAAAATCTAATTCAAATGTAGTAGACTGTCCTGGCGCAAGTGCTTTATTTAATTTTACCACGAGAATTGTTCCTTCTTCATTTGTAACAACAGATTTTCCATCTTGCATCATGTTACTCACGTGCAAATAACCTATTTCATTAGGTTCTAATGCGGCGATACGAGAACCTACACGACCATCAGGATCTGCAATGGTGCGAGAACGTACGTCCATTTCACTTCCTGGCTGGAATGCGTTAAAGAATAAATGATAATAAACGCGGTCGAGTGTTTCAGGAGAATTGTTAGTGTACACTAAAGTTTGTTTACCGGTATACTGATAACGATCTACGTCCATATCTACATCCATGTCATAGTTGACATGTTGTTGCCAGTAAGTACTTGAACTAGCATTTTGTGTAGCGACTACATTTTTAGAAGAATTACAACTAACTAATAAAACAGCAGCTGTAAATAACAAAGCGATTTTTTTCATGAGATTAATTTATTACCGCTAAGATAAGGATTACGAAACTGAACTTGAAATCGGATATGAAGAGAGTTAAATAACTAATTATGGTGGTTGAACGATATTTGATTTGTTAAGAAAAGGCATTGGAAAGTCTGTCGTAAAAAATGAATCGAATGGAGCGTTAAAAAGAAAATTTGTTGACTTTCTATTATTTTTTGCTTCCTTTTACTTTATTTATTTCTAAACTGATTTTTCACTCTTATAAGCTTTAATTTTCTTTAGCATAATGAGTAAAATTTTTAGACAGGTATTCCACAGCCTAGATCTTTTTGGCTACTTTTTGGAGCAATGCGAAAAAGTAACAAAGCCTAGAATTAAATCAAAATGACTATAATTTATTCATTTTAAGTATTTGCCTAAATATTTCAAAGTAGAATCAAACGATTCAGTTATGCTGTACAATGAACATTAAACAAAGTTTTTGAAATTCATACTTAAAAATACAATTCATCCCATAAATCCTACAACTCAGTAGTTCTTAATTTTTAAAAGCCTTACATGGCGGCATGTTTGTACCATCAAAACCACCAACATGAAAACTCTTTTTACATTTTTCGCATTCGTTCTTAGCTATGCTGCCATTTCGCAAACCACTATCTCAGGAGTAATTTATGATGAACAAAACGAACCAGTTATGGGCGTGAATGTTTATCTAGAAGGAACCTACGATGGCACTACAACTGATATGGATGGAAAATTCTCCTTTACCACAGAAGAAACAGATTACGGTAAATTGATCGCCAGCTATATAGGTTATGAAGATTTTGAGCTAGAAGCACCTATTAATGAAATGGTAGGATTGAAGTTACGCTTTCGCGAAAGCATGAACGCATTAAACACCGTAGTCTTGAGTGCAGGAAGTTTTAGTGCAGGAGATAGTTCTAAAGCTAGCGTATTGAAACCGCTTGATATTGTAACTACCGCTGGAGCAGTAGGTGATTTTGTTGGTGCGCTACAAACACTTCCGGGAACTTCTAATAATGCAGACGATGGCCGTCTTTTTGTACGCGGTGGAAGCGCAGATGAAACTCAAATATTCATTGATGGAAGTAGAGTTTTTAGACCGTTTTCTCCTACCACTGGAAATATACCGACCAGAGGTAGATTTTCTCCATTTCTATTTGATGGAATTACATTTTCTACCGGTGGTTATAGTGCCGAGTACGGCGATGCGCTTTCTAGTGTATTACTTCTCAATACAACCGATTTTCCTAAAGAAGAAAAAACAGATATAGGAATCATGAGCGTAGGTGGCAACATCGGTAACACCCAAATTTGGGGTAAAAATAGCTTGAGTGTAAATGCACAATACATCAACCTAGCGCCATATAATGAATTGATTCCGCAAAACAATCGCTTTGAAAAACCCTTCCAAAGCATTAACGGAGAAGCGGTTTATAGACGCGAGTTAAAAAAAGGACTTTTTAAAGCCTACAGCGCCTATTCTTATAGTGACTTTGCGATCATTCAAGAAGATATTGATGTAGAAGAAGGATTCTATTTTGGTTTAAGAAATAGAAATTACTACGGTAATTTAAATTACAATGGCTATTTATCAGACAGCTGGAAAATAGAAACAGGTATCAGTCTTGCTCACGATAATAATGATGTAAACGTGGCAACCACAAAAATTAAAGCGGTAGAAAATGCATTACATGCCAAGCTTAAACTTCAAAAACGTTACAATAATTACTTTAAGTTAAACATGGGTGTGGAGCAATTTGTAATCAATTATAATGAAGACATCAAGTTAGAAACAGAAACTTTTGAAACGGGAATCAATCACGGTATCACAGGAACATTTACAGAGGCTGAGGTTTTTGCATCTAAAGATCTCGCATTTAAAGCTGGAATACGTGGCGATTATTATGGAGCCAGCGATCAGTTTAGAGTATCGCCACGATTAAGTGCTGCTATAAGTATCAATCCAGCATCTCAATTTTCTCTAGCTTATGGTAATTTTTATCAAAGTGCACAAAACAACGTACAGCAATACGACGAAAACTTAAAACCTGAAAACGCCCAACATTACATCGCCAACTTTCTGTTTAAAAAGAACAACCGCATGTTGCGAGCAGAGGCGTATTATAAAAAGTACGATCAGTTACTCACGTTTGATACACAACGTGTCCAATTTGATAGTGACTTAGGCAACGACGGTAGCGGTTATGCCGCTGGACTGGATTTGTTTTGGAGAGATGAGACCTCGATTAAGAACCTTGATTATTGGGTGAGTTATTCTTATCTGGATACCAAAAGACAGTTTCGTAATTTTCCTGTGGAGGCGACTCCTAATTTTGCTACCGACCATAATTTCAGTCTCGTTACAAAATACTGGATAGAAGACTGGCAGTCACAAATAGGTGCTACTTTCAATTACTCCAGCGGTCGTCCTTTTACCAATGCAAATGAAGCTGTTTTTTTAAACGATAGAACCAGTTCTTTTCAAAGCCTGGATTTCAATTGGGCTTACTTGATCGACCAGCAAAAGATCTTGTACTTCTCGGTTTCAAATGTATTGGGTAGAGATAATGTTTTTGGATATCAGTACAGCAACACACCAGATGTTCAAGGACAATTCAACCGTCGTGAGATAGGTCAGGCGGCAGATCGTTTCTTTTTCGTGGGCTTCTTTTGGACCATCGGCGGTAGCGATAATCAGTTGGATAATTTATAAATCTACAACTCAGTCACTGGTTTCTACAGTTGGGTTGGTTCCGCTTTCGCGAAAGCGAGATCGCCACTATAATTGTATCATAATCAATTAAACGCTTACTCATGAAAACTATAATCACCACTTTCATCCTCTTTTTATCACTAAGTCTTACCGCACAAACGGGCTATGAAAAAGCCATGAAAAAAGGACTAGAATTAATGCAAACTGACTTGCAAGCAGCATCACAACAATTTGAACGCGTTGCAAAAGCCGAAAAAGAAAATTGGTTACCAGCGTATTATGCAGCCTTGTGCAACGTGAACAGTTCTTGGGGACAATTATCTAAAGAAAAAACCTTGCAGCACATGAACAAAGCACAAGAATTAATTAATGATGCCGAGTTATTATCAGAAAACAATCCAGAAATAATGGTATTACAAGGCATGTTAAATACTTGCTGGATCACTTACGACAGCCGCGTTTACGGAATGAAATTATCTGGTGCAACAACCGCATTATATGAAAAAGCGATTCAAATTGCTCCAGAAAACCCAAGAGTCATAGCAAATAGAGCAAGATGGTTAATGGGTAGTGCAAAATTCTTTGGGAAAGATATCGCTCCATATTGTGGTGAGATCGATAAAGCCATCGCATTATTTGAAAAAGAAACCGTAGAAGGTTTTGAACCTCGCTGGGGCAAAAAAGGAGCTATGGATGCAAAAAAGGAATGTGAGTAGATTTTTTAATAAAAGCTTTCCCCTTTTTCAAAGGGGAAAATTTAATTCGTTTATGAATTAAATAAGGGGTTTGCGGTGTTAGAAATGAAATTAAAATCAAGGTTTTTAAGAAGAATTAGTATCGCACCAAACCCTTTGCGTTCATCGCTGGCGCTACTTCACTTTTTTATGCATTCCTCTCGTTTTGTAAACTTCACTCGTCGGATGCAAGCAGCTGAAGGGAAAGACCTTTACTCTTGCGTCTTTGTCTTTTTAAGATTTGACATGACAAATATTTGTCTTGGTATGGTCATAATCTATTCTACTGCCTCGTAATATTTTCTAGGATTTTCATCGGTAGAAAATTCCATAAAAAATAACTGACCAATACTTCCTAAAAATAAAAATAGGAAAGCCACCACAATTTGAATGATCTTATATTTTTTTACTTTTTGAAATAAATACAAAATAACAAGAGACAGTATAATAATTACTAAAATTACGTTTGTAACAACCCCTAAATAAGGACTCATTCCAGATAACAATGAATGCTGAAATGGAATACAAAATCCTATGATAATCGATAGGACAAGGGATGTAATGAAGTTGGTTTTCATTTTAATGCTTTAGGTATTATGATTAATCTTCACGATAATTTTCCTTTTAGGGCAAATGATATAAAAATCAATATTTCCTCTATAGTAGTCTGGATCAAAGACGTCGTACATGTCGTGTTTATAGGCGTAATAATTCCCTTCTTCAATTAATAAATCCTCTAATTCAAAATTTAGATCATAAAGTTGTGAATAGGCAAAACCCACGAAGCCTTTTTCACTTTGATTATGAGGTGTTTTTTTCCAATGTGTTATTTGCCAGTCATCTCTAATTCCTCTTTTGGGATAATTATTAAAGAAGTCTTCATTTGGAGACATGAAATATTGAGCGACTTCATCATCTAGCTTGTAAATATTTATAGAATAGCCATCTCCATTGAACGCTCTTTCAGATTCGTTTTTATAAACAGATTCCCCATTACTAAATTTTAGGCCAGTTAATTCATAATTATAATTTCTAATCATCACCCAATCAACAGGATACCAAATAATATCTGATCCAGGTAGTGTTCTCCACAAAATATTAGGAAGCACCAATAGAAACAGCATTAAAAAAGTAAGGCGGTAAGATCTTTTTTTCTCTTTTGCTCTAATGGATTTATAAATTCTATAAGCTACTATAGGATATAAAATGAATATGACTAGAGTTGATAATAGTATGAATAGAAACATATCTTAATCATTTTTTCATTTTTAAAATATACAGTTTTTTATAAATCTCACTTTCGCGAAAGCGGAAAAACCAAACGTAAACTTTCTTTCTGAAATATTTTAAAATTATTTAACGTTATAAGATTGTTCTTCAACAAGTTTCTATAACTTTAAGGAAATTACCTATTAACCATTAATCACTGCTCTATTTTGATGAAAAAAGCTCTTTTATTTATGCTTTCGCTAGTTGTTTTAGCTTCTTGCGACACTAAGACTGACGAAGAAAAACTTCAAGAACAACAAAACGAATTTTTTAAATTCAGAGAACACATAAGTCAAGTTTCTGATGATGTGATCTCGACTAGAGAACCTATCACTATCAAATTGACAGAACCTGTTGAAGGTTGGACTACGGGAAAAGAGTTGGATAATAGTTTGATAAGCCTGAGCCCTGATGTTTCAGGAAAATTGACTGCTTTAGATGCGCAAACGGTTTCCTTTTTACCTGAGAAACCACTGAAACAAGACGCTGAATACTCGGTAAGTTTTGATCTTTCAAAGATCAAGAAGGTAGAAAAGGATTTAGAGGAGTTTACTTTTAGATTTAAAACAATAGCTCAAGACTATATAGTGAGCACGCAGCCTGTAGGATCTTATGAGAGAGATTATCAATACGTTACTGGAGCCATTAAATCCAGTGACATCATGGAGCTGGAAAATGCAAAGCAAATTGTATCAGCAAAATTAAACGGTAAAGACTTACCTCTGAAATTTGAAAACTCAATTGCTTTAGGTAAGTATTTTGAATTCAAGATCGATAGTATTAAGCGTCCTATAGAAGATGAAAAAGTGGAAATTTCATGGAACGGGAAAAGCATAGGAGTAGATAGTAGTGGAGAGAACACAATTACACTTCCAGGTAAAAATAGTTTTTCAGTTACGGACATGGAATTAGTAAATGGAGATGCCCAATATATCTTGATCAACTTTTCAGATCCATTAAAAAAGTCTCAAAATCTGGACGGAATGATTCAGATAGAAGGCGTTGATAAAATGAAATTTGAAAGTAAAGGAAACGAGTTAAAAGTATATCCTTCAAAAACAGTCACTGGATCTAAAAAAGTGGAGGTTTTTACAGGTATTACAAGCATAGATGGTTATAAGTTAAAAAATGGATTTTCTAGTTATATAGCTTTCGAACAAGTTAATCCAGAAGTGAAACTAGTGAGATCTGGTACTATATTACCGTCTTCTCAAAATTCTAAAATCAATTTTAAAGCGGTAAATCTTAATGCTGTTGATGTTTGGGTATATAAAATTTATAGCAATAATGTTTTACAGTTTTTGCAGAACAATAATATAGGTTCAACTGGGCGTATGAGAAACGTGGGAAGACCAGTTGCTCGTAAAGTGGTGGATCTTAAAGCTACAGGAAATGATGTTAATAGGTGGAATACCTATTCTGTTGATTTAAATGAAGTCATCGCCACAGATCCTGGTGCTATTTATAGAATAGAATTTAAGTACAAATTAGCTTACAGTGCATACAAATGCGAGTATACTCCAGAAAATCAACCAGAGATTCAAGAGGTAGATTTTGACGATTCTTTTGAAGCTAGTAATTGGGATGGCGCTCAAAATTACTACTATGATGATGAGTACGGTTATTATGATTACAACTGGAGAGATCGTGAAGATCCATGTACTCATTCTTTTTATAGAAATAAAAAAGTTAGTACAAATGTGCTTGCTAGCGATCTAGGAATTACAGTAAAAAGAGGTGAAGGAAACGGTTATTTAATTGCGGTAAATAATATTATTACCACAAAACCTTTAGGCGGTGCTCAAGTAACACTATTCAATTTTCAACAGCAAGAAATAGCTAGTTCGCGTACTAATAATCAAGGTTTATTAGATATCAAATTAGATAATCCAGCATTCTTTGCAAAGGTTACTTATAATAATCAGCATGGTTATGTGCGATTAGATGATGGTAATGCACTTTCAGTAAGTAAGTTCGATACTTCTGGAAAGCGATTGAAAAAAGGTATCAAAGGCTACATCTATGGTGAGCGTGGCGTGTGGCGTCCAGGAGACCATATTTATTTAACTTTCATGCTCAACGATGCCGATAATAAACTACCTAACGGTCATCCTATCAAGTTAGAATTAAGAAACCCTAATGGGAAAATTACTCATAAAGAAGTTCAAAAAAATGGGTTGAATAATTTCTATCAATTTGATCTGAAAACAGATGATAATGCACCTACAGGAAACTGGAATGCAAAAGTAGAAGTAGGTGGCGTGACCTTCAATAAAACATTGAAAATTGAAACCATTAAACCTAATCGCTTAAAAGTAAAACTAGATTTTGATGAAGAGATTATCAAATCAGGTAAAAATGTCAACGGTTCTTTAAATGCAATGTGGTTGCACGGCGCAACTGCAAAAGGTCTTAAAGCAAACGTTACTGCAAAGTATTATGCAACGACCACAAAATTCAAGAAATACGACAGCTATGTTTTTGACGATCCTTCTAGATTTTTTGATCTTCAAGAATCTGAAGTTTTTGATGGAAACCTAGATCAAAGCGGTGATGCAACATTTAATTTTGAACCCAATATGGATTCTGAAGCTCCTGGAATGTTAAAAGCTAGTTTCCTAACTAAAGTGTATGAAAACGGTGGTGACTTTAGTACTAATGTAACCACTAAGACCTATTCTCCATATGATACTTATGTAGGTATAGACGTGCCACCAGGAGATAAGCAAAGAGGTATGCTACTTACGGATACCGACCATAATTTTGACGTGGTAACCTTAGATCAAAATGGTAATCCTAAAGCAACTAAAGAGCTAGAAGTAAAAGTTTATAAAGTAAACTGGCGATGGTGGTGGCAATCACAGTCTGGAAGTCTTTCTAGATATGAAGCCAGAGAATACCGTCAGCAAGTGTATAGCAATACCATAAATACTGGCTCTAAAGGAAAAGGAAATTTTAAATTCTCTCTTAATTATCCAGAATGGGGAAGATATTTAGTACGCGTTTATGATCCTGAATCAGGACATTCTACTGGGAAAATTATTTATGTAGACTGGCCAGGATGGGCAGGAAAAAGCCGCAAAGTAGATCCAGAAATGGCTTCTATGCTCATCTTTAATGCAGATAAGAAAACCTATAAAGCAGGAGAAAACGCAAAAATTACGTTCCCATCTTCTGCAGGTGGACGTGCGTTGATTACGGTAGAAAACGGTACTGAAGTACTGGATGCACAATGGGCAGAAACTACAGATAAGCAAACTCAAGTAACCATACCGCTTAACAATCTCTACGTTCCTAATGTTTATGTACATATTACTTACTTACAGAAACACGCTCAAACAGCAAACGATTTGCCGTTGAGAATGTATGGTGTGATACCATTATTAGTAGAGAATGAGGCAACACACCTTGAGCCACAAATTAAGATGCCTAAAGAACTCGCACCTAAAACCAGTTCAAAAATTACGATTAGCGAGAAAAATGGGAAAGCCATGACTTACACACTAGCAGTTGTGGATGAAGGCTTGCTGGACCTCACTAATTTCAAAACACCTGATGCTTGGGATACATTCTTTGCACGAGAAGCTTTAGGAGTTAAAACTTGGGATATTTTTGATGATGTCATCGGTGCTTATGGAGGTCGTATAGACGCCGCATTTGCCATAGGTGGAGATGGAAGTGCAGCAGCTTCTAAAGCAAAAAAAGCTAACCGTTTTAAACCTATGGTGATTCATTTAGGTCCATTTGCCTTAAAACCTGGCGAGAAGAAAACACACACTATAGACATACCACAGTATGTAGGTTCTGTGCGCACTATGGTAGTAGCTGGTAATGATCGCACCGAAGCCTACGGTAGTGCCGAAATTGCGACTCCAGTAAAGAAACCATTAATGATGCTTGCCTCGCTTCCGCGAAAGCTGTCTCCTGGAGAAACAGTAAAATTACCGGTAACTGTTTTTGCAATGGATGATAAGGTAAAAGATGTAAAAGTGACACTGGAAAACTCACCGTTCTTTGAGTTATTGAATGGAAATACCCAAGATTTAAAGTTCACAGAAACTGGCGATCAAATTGCCTACTTTGATATAAAAGTCAAGGAAGCTACTGGAATTGCACAACTGAAACTCTCTGCAAAAGGAAACGGAGAAACAGCTGCTTATGAAACAGAAATTGATGTAGTAAATCCTAATCCATACAGCACGATTTCTGAAAAAGCTATCGTTAAACCTGGTGAGACAGCCACTATAGCGATCAATCCTTTTGGAACCAAAGGAACTAATTCATCTACCGTGACTTTTTCTAGTTTACCACCTATGGATTTAGGGCGTAGATTGAACTATTTGATTCGTTATCCGCATGGTTGTGTGGAGCAAACGACTAGTGCGGCTTTCCCACAATTGCATCTTGCTAGTGTGGTAGATTTAAATAGCAATCAGCAAAAGCAAATTAGTCACAATATTAAAGCTGCGATTAATAAGTTAGGTTACTACCAAAAAGCAAATGGTGGGTTTTCTTACTGGCCTGGTAGCGGTAGCGTTAACGATTGGGGAACGACATATGCAGGTCACTTTATGATAGAGGCAGAAACTGCAGGTTATACCGTTCCTATTTCGTTCAAGTCTAACTGGATCGCTTATCAAAAAAGAGTGGCAAAACAATGGCGTTATAACAACTATAATGATTTATATCAGGCCTACAGATTGTATTCGCTAGCGGTGGCAGGAGCGCCAGATTTATCTTCTATGAACCGCTTACGCGAAAACGCAAACCTTTCTAACGATAGTAAATTAAGACTAGCTGCTGCCTATGCATTAGTAGGACAGAACAAGGCAGCAGAAGAACTTCTATCAAAAAGTAATATAGATTTCAAGCCTCAAAAGTATGATTATAGAACTTATGGTTCGCCACAGCGTAATCGTGCGATGGCATTAGAAACCTACACGATCATGAAAAAGGATGAGCGTGCAAGACAAATCATGGAAGAACTGGCAAAAAACCTAGACTCTGACCGTTATTACAACACGCAAGCACTAGCTTATAGTTTTATTGCTATCAGTAAATATGCAAATCATGTAGGAGGAAAAGGAGTTAACGTGAGCTATACTTTTAATGGAAAAACAACTACTGTTTCCAGTTCTAAAAGTTTGGCAAATCGAGATCTAGATATTGATGGAAAAGCTACTTCTTTTACGGTAACGAACACTGGTGATAACATGATTTTTATCACTAATGCTATGACTGGTAAATTGCCTGTAGGAAATGAAAAAACAGCTCAGAGTAAATTGAATGCCACGATCACTTATGTAGACAAAGAAGGAAAACCAATCAACGTGAGTAAAGTAAATCAAGGAACAGAACTTACCGCGATCACTACGATTACAAATACTACTGGATCTAGAATAGAAGATGTGGCACTAACTCAAATCTTGCCTTCTGGTTGGGAAATAGTCAATACCAGATTCACCGATTACGGCGCTGAAGAAGCAAATACCAGCATCGAATACACCGATATTAAAGATGATCGTGTCAACTACTATTTTGATTTAAAAGCTAGAGAAACACTCACTTTTAAAACAACGATCAATGCCAGTTATCTAGGAAGGTATTACCTACCAGGAATACAATGTGAAGCCATGTACGATAATGACTATATTGTGCGTAATAAAGGACAATGGATCGAGGTGGTGAGGTAAAAAGGAGTAATCGATGATAAAGCCAACCCCAAAGGTTTCTAAAACCTTTGGGGTTTGATTAATAATAAAGTAAAAGATTTCAGTCTGAGCTTGTCGAAGACGAGTTTAAATCTCGATTTCAATCCAACTTCGACAAGCTCAGTTTGACAATGAGAAATTGTTCAATGTATTCAGAAAAACATAAATTTAATTTCGATTTTTACTAAACTACAGTTTTGGAAAAATGTAAACCTAAAGTTATCTTAGTTCTATGATAAAAATGTTCAGTAAAGAGTTTTGGATTACCGCCATGGGATTTGGAATCCCGATGTGGATTATAATGACACTATTTTACGGAGTTACTGATGAATTCTCCTTAAAGGCACTGCTTATAAACTTTGTAGCTTTTTTAATCATAGCAGGACCATTATTTGCTACTTTAATGATATTGTTTGCTCGTTATTCTTTTAAGAAGATCACCATCACAATCCCAGAAAATGAAACCTTAATTAAAGAATTTGGCGCAAATCTTTTTAGAGGTAAAGAAGGCGTAGGTGGAAAAATAGCCTTAACTGATAAAAGTGTGCTTTTCAAATCTCATAAAATCAATATTCAGACTGGAGAAACAGTAATTAAGATTGAAGATATTATCAGTTATGAGGTTAAAAACCGTCTTTTTAATCTTCTTAAAAATGATGTAACCTTAAAAACTACCGAGAAAGATTACCGATTTATAATTCAAGGTCGAGATGAGTTTATTACTGAGTTGAAAAAGTTGAATAATAGTATCTAACGTTACGCCGCTGCAGAGCTAAATCGCTCAGAATATTTCTTGAAGCGATTAAGAACTAAGACTCTAAGACCTTTTTTAATCTGCTCACAACAGCTTTCACTTTAATAGAGCTTGTCGCTTTCTTATATCCTTTCACTACTTTATTTCCAAAAATAGAAGTAGGAACTAAAGGAAATTTCTCCCGATCTACGGTCAATTGATTTTTCTCAGGTTGACCGTAAGGAGCAAAACCAGCATAAGGATGCGTATTTCCCCATAACGTAATTACTGGAACACCATACAATGCCGCAAGATGGCCATTACCGCTATCCATAGCGATCATCGCATCCAATTGGGACATAATCGTCAGCTCATTTTCAAAACTGGTCAGTCCAGCTAGATTGATCACATTTGTTGTGGTACCAGCAACCAGTTGCAGTTGTTTTTCTTCTTTCTTCCCACCACCAAAAAGGATAATAGTAATCTGCTCATCTTTTGCAATCGCTTGTACTATTTTCTTAGCTTTTTTTACGGTGAGCGCTTTTGTCTTATGAGCAGCAAATGGTGCAAAACCTACCCATTTTGAGGTTTTTCTACCTATTTTATTATGAATTTGAGGTAAAACAGCCTCTTTTGATAAAAATTCATTTCCTTGTAATTCAATTTTAAAACCTAAATTTCGTAAAACATCTGCATAGCGTTCTGTACTATGCTTTAATGGTTTAAAAAAACTAAGGTCATTTACGAGTCGTTTTTTATCAGCTCGACCTTTGTCTATTTTAGATTTAGGAACGCCTATTAAAAAAGCTCTCAGAATCTTACTACGCAGGACGTTGTGAAAGTCTGCTACCGCATCAATGTTTTGAGCTTTTATAACTTTTGAAAGTCGGTAGAGACCAGAAATTCCTTTGTGTTTATTGTCGACATCTGCTTCTATAAAAGTAATATCTGGAACGTACTCTAGAATGGATTGAAATCGCTTTCGCGAAAGCGCAACTATTTCCACCTCAGGATAGTCTCTTTTTAAAGCCAGTAAAACGGGCACGCACATGGCGACATCGCCCATAGCGCTTAGTCTAATGACGAGAATACGTTGAGGTAGTGACATGAGTTATTTAAGTGCTCTTAGCACAGGATTAAGCTCGTCGTCATTGTACATTTTCATTTGCTTGTACACTTTCATGTACTTATCTCCATTAGAAATATCTTCTAGTAATTGGTCTAAAGCTGTAGATAAGTCCACACGTTGCTCTAAGAGAATGTCAAGTTTCTTTTGGCAAGCGTTGATGTGATCTTGAGAAGCGTCTGTACGAGTGGCTTCTTCATTCATGTGGTAAATTTTAAGTGCAAGAATAGACAGGCGATCTATTGCCCAAGCAGGACTTTCTGTATTAATTCTAGCACCATTTTTTATAGAAACATCGCTGTATTTGTCAAGAAAATAGCTGTCTACAAATTCTACCATATCGGTACGATCTTGATTGCTAGCATCAATCTGACGTTTAAGTTTAAGCGCCGCAACTGGATCGATTTGTGGATCTCTAATAATGTCTTCATAATGCCACTGTACGGTATCTATCCAGCACTTGCGGTATAGTAAATGCTCAATAAGATGTGAATTGCGATCATAAGGATTTTCAAATGGTTGATCAACAGTATTTACCTTATGGTAAGTATCTATAACGGTTTGTAAAATTTTATTGGCTTTATCTGAGAACATAATCTTGATTTAG
>NZ_MAAX01000090.1:18351-29026 GCF_002162835.1 Nonlabens dokdonensis | reverse complement strand
TCAACTTCGGCTTTTTGAGCTACTTCTTTTCCCGCAGTAATGGTAGGAACTAGGTAACAATCTTTTTCTATCATTAATTCCATTGTACGTTCACTCATATAAGTACCATGTTCAATAGTCTTCACGCCACCTTCTACAGCGCGGTACATTCCTTCATCTCCATGAGCATGTGCTGCCACATGAAAACCATAATCATTTGCTGTTTCTGTAATCGCTTTAATCTCTGCAACCGTAAATTGCGGATTGCTCCCATTTTTTGCCACACTCAGTACGCCACCAGTTGCCGTGATTTTAATACAGTCTGCACCATTTTTATAACGATGTCTTACGGCTTCTCTTCCTTCTGCTGGACTATTTGCCACGCCTTCTCTTGGTCCTGGATCGCCCATTAATTTTTGATTAGACCCATTTGTAGGATCGGCATGACCGCCGGTTGTTGCGATAGACTTGCCAGCAGTAAAAATTCTAGGACCAGGTACTTTTCCCTTATTAATGGCATCACGTAGCGAAATATTAATACCACTACCACCTAAATCTCTTACGGTGGTAAAACCAGACATTAAGGTGATCTCAGCATACTTAACAGAATCATAAGCAACATCTGCTGGGTCATCCACATATTTTTGTACATATGCATGTGGATTATATTCCGTCTCCATGTGAACGTGCATGTCTGTAAAACCTGGCATGACCCATTTGTTTTTTAAATCGTAATAATCGGCATTTGATGGAATGTTTGTATAACCGTTTTCGACACTAAGAACTTCTCCATTCTCAATGGTTATGGTCATTTCTTCCATCCATTTTCCCTTCTCGGTGTCTAATAAATGACCAGCATGTATGTAGGTGGTTTGCGCTTTCGCGAAAGCGAGACTTAAAACAAGTAATAATGTAAATCGCAGTTTCATAAGTATAAATTGAAGTCACAAGTTATGAAAACAATTTATAAAATAGTTAATTTTAAATACTGCCAGTGAGGCTGGATAGGTTGATCCATTTCTACTTCTTGAATGGTATTATCAATAGGGTAAACCTTAAGTACGATAGCGTTATTTGTCACCCAAAAAGAGTCTGAAATAGAAGTGCTCACCACCCAAGACTGAAAATTGATATGTAGACTTTGATAAGCCTGAAGCTTATTATCAAAATAGTTGATGCCAATTTGTGCTCCAGGCTCATAATAGACCGTATCATGACTGATACCATAACTGTTATCAGGTGAAATTAAAGGAGTCATAACTGGTATGCGTTCACCGGTAAATTGATCAATCCATGCATATTCTAAGCCTTCAAAATTTGCTGCTATTAAGTATTTATTTTGTTTTTTAACTTCACCTATATATTCTACATTATGAGGAAACTCGCCAGTATGAGCTTTTACTTCTACAGAATCTTTGTTTTTTAAGGGTAAATAATATCTTTTTAAAAAGTCAAATTCATTGTGATCATCATCTAGAGCTAGTAACTCAGGCTGGAAGCTGTAATCTAGGTCAAAAGCGGTCTCTTTTCTTTGAGAAATGACATCTTTATAATCGACAATTTCAAGTTTGATATACCTTTTCAAGGTATCTGCAGGAATAGAGTAATATTTTTCTGCATCGTTCTTGTGTGCAGTAATCTCTTCATAATGTTCTTCATACCATGGATAACAATCTATGTATGCAGAGTAGTTGAATGTGTCCCTATCTATGTCATAGGAAGCGTCAAAGTAATCTCCCGCTATCCGGTTTTGCAGAGAGAAATGATTGAATAAATAGAGCGAGCTAGAAGGGATTTCTTTGAGATGGTATTTTAAATAAGCGCTAAACACATAGCCTCCAGTATTATCTTTTAAATCTTGATAAGGGACGCTTTTCCATACTTTTACCCAGTAGCCTTCCACTTTTTTACCGTTATCCATTACATAGGTTTTTATGTCTTTAGTACCAGGCGGCGTCCAATCTAATTTTGTTCCATATGGGAGTTTTTCTATCACCTTACCATTTGGTCCAGCTGCATCACGCATATTTAAACCATTTTTTGCAGCAACATAAATACATTCTTTATCATAGGATGGTGCGGTATCCGCTTTCGCGAAAGCGGAACACAAAAAAACCACTATAAAAAGATGATTTAATATTACTTTCATAGTGGCTTTTTGTTTTTTATGAGTTTAATGATTCTATCTGTTGATGAACTCCTTAACGTGATCTGTAATAAATTTAATTTGCTCATCATCCAGTTCCGTATGCATAGGTAAAGAAATACATTCCTTCACTAGTTGATTTGTAACTGTAAAATCGTTCTCATTATAACGCTCATCTGCATAAGCTTTTTGTTTGTGCAGTGGGATTGGGTAATACACACCGCACGGAATGTTATTGGCTTGCAAGTGTTTCACTAGTCCGTCACGATCTGCGTCTTTAATCACTAACGTATATTGATGGAATACATGACAGTCGCAATTATCACAAACTATAGGTGTAATGATCTTCTCTTCTTGAGCAAAAGCAGCGGTGTACTTGCGCGCTGCATCTCTACGTGCGTTATTGTAATCGTTAAGATGAGGTAATTTTGCTCTCAAGACTACCGCTTGCATTGCGTCTAGTCTAGAATTGACACCTACTACATCGTGATGATAACGCTCGTACATACCGTGATTTACCACACCACGTATAATATGTGCTAGCTCATCATCATTTGTAAAAATAGCGCCGCCATCTCCATAAGCTCCTAAGTTTTTAGAAGGGAAAAAAGAAGTAGTCCCTACATTTCCTATTGTTCCGGTTTTAGACTTAGAACCGTCGCTATGCATGTAATTAGATCCTATTCCTTGTGCATTATCTTCTATCACAAAAAGGTTATGCTCTTTTGCAATAGCCATTATCTCGTCCATATTTGCGGTCTGACCAAACAAATGCACCGGTACAATAGCCTTAGTTTTAGGAGTAATCGCCTTTTTAATCGCCTCAGTATCGATGTTAAAGTTATACGGATTTACGTCTACTAGAACTGGCGTCAGATTTAAAAGTGCAATCACCTCTACGGTTGCGGCAAAAGTAAAATCGGCAGTAATAACTTCGTCTCCAGGTTGTAAACCTAATCCCATCATTGCAATTTGAAGCGCATCAGTTCCATTTGCACAAGGAATTACATGTTTTACACCTAGGTAATCTTCTAGTTCTTTTTGAAAGGCATGTACTTCTGGACCATTTATAAAAGCTGCCGATTCTATCACTTCATTCAGCCCATTATTCACTCGATCCTTTATTCCTTCATATTGACCTTGTAGGTCAACCATCTGTATTTTACGCATTTGCTTCAATTGTTAATCATGCGGCTGCAATACCACATATACGTGTAAAAATACGCATTATTGATAGGAATCCCATAACCTTTATATTTATAGTATTTTTGATTAAAATAGATTGATTTGGAGAAGTTGTATGATGTTATTATCGCTTTCGCGAAAGCGTGCCTACCACTAGCTGGAGCATTTAATAAAAAGCTGAAATTAGGTGCGCAAGGACGAGAACGTACTTGGGATATTCTGGACCGGAAAGTGAAATCTTCTATGCCTAAAATATGGGTGCACGCAGCAAGTCTGGGCGAGTTTGAACAAGTAGTTCCAGTTTTAGAAAACCTTAACCGTGAAAAATATCAAGTGATACTTACCTTTTTCTCACCTAGCGGTTATGAGAATAAGAAAAATACTGAGCTAGCGGATGTTGTTTGTTACCTGCCTTTAGACGCGGTAAGCAACGTTAATAAGTTCATAGATGTGGTACAACCATCTCTAGCTATTATGGTGAAGTATGAATTCTGGCCTAATTACCTTAAAGCGCTGCGAGAAATGAATTGTACAACCATTTTAGTAAGTGGTGTTTTTAGAGATAAAATGTCGTTTAATAGTTGGTATGGAAAGTGGATGACTAAATCGTTAGAATCTTTTGATCATTTCTTTCTACAGAATGAATCTTCGTTGACAAATCTCAAAAAACTGGGTTTTACTAACGCCAGCGTAAGTGGTGATACCAGATTTGATCGCGCCAGCCAACTCATAGAACGAGATAATAAAGTGAATTTATTAGACGAATTTGTAAACGGTAAAAAATGTCTTGTAATAGGAAGTTCCTGGCCAGAAGATATTTTTATCATGAAAAACTGGTTACGTGAGAATGAAAAAAGTAGAGTATATAAAATCATTATTGCTCCACACGAAGTAAATGATCAATCTATTGAAAGCCTTTCTAAATCGCTTCAATATGAGGTGGTAAAATGGAGTGATTTAAATGAAAACACCCCAACTGCTTTTACAGAAAAGTCTACACTTGTTATAAACACGATAGGACTTTTAACCAAAGCCTACAGCTATGCAGATTTTGCTTATGTAGGTGGAGCAATGGGAACAAAAGGCTTGCATAATATTCTAGAAGCAGCAACTTACGGCGTTCCTGTAATTATAGGTAAGAATTATGAAAAGTTTCCAGAAGCCAGTAAGCTAGAAGACCTCGGCGGACTGTTTTCAGTTCAAAATGCTAGCGAATTTGAATCTATCACAAACAAATTGCTTGAAGATGATCATTTTAGAGATAAAACTGGAATGATTTGTGGTCACTGGATCAATAGCAATACCGGCGCAACACGCGAGATTGTAACATATTTAAAATCAATAGATGAAAAACTTATTCTGGATTAGTCTTTTACTTCTCAGTTGTAACTTAGGATCAAGTCAAGACATCACTATAAAAGATGCTCAAACTAAAGAAGCCATAGCTTTTGCTACCATTAGCTTTGGAAACGGTAAAGGAACTTTTGCTGATGATCAAGGAAGTTTTCGGTTTACAGAGACTTTATATAAAGATGTAGATTCTTTATTTTTTTCTAGCATCGGTTATGCAGATTTAGGCATTGCAGTTTCTGATTTGAAGCCAGAAGTATTTCTATCTCAACAAGCAGACGAATTAGATACCGTTATTTTAACTGCTGAACTTACTGGGAAATTTAAGAACAGAAAGAAAAAAGAGATAGGACACGATAACTATTTTGATTGCTGGTTACCTACCGTAGAAAGTGAGATAGCTGTAAGATTTGATCGTTATGATGGCGAACCTACACAAATTACTCAATTGAAATTACCTGTAGTTCTTGAAGAAAGTCAGAAAAGCAGAAAAGGAAAACTACGTAAGTTTTCTACCATGTTTAGAGTTTCTTTTTATAATGTACAAGAAGATGGCAGTCCAGAACGTAGATCGCTCTATCCATCAAAAACATTTATCATTGATCAAACTAGTGAGGAAACATTTGAATTAGACATTGAAGAACTTAAAATCAACATTCCACAAAACGGAATATTTGCTTCTATACAAGTTCTAGGTTATACAGATCCTCAAGGAAAATTGATCAAAGCCAAAAAATACCGAGAAATAAAAACAAGATCTGGTGTGGAAAAAGTATCCACTACTTACCGACCTCTACTACCTTTTACTAAAGAAATAGAAGGTAAAAATACGTGGGTACGACGTATTTTCTTTAATAACAAGACTTGGCAATTATTTGATTTAAGTTATAATCCTAATAGTAAACTAGTACGATCTGGTAACGATGATTACGGAATGGGCGCGGAGTTTAATGTGTATTATAGGGACTGATTTAAACCGTAACTGCTTTATTTAAATAAGCTCTGAAAGGAATCATTTCCTTATAAACATCAACACATCGTTGCATAAAATCTTCTTGTGTCACTTCTTTTTGCGTAAGATCATGTTGCACGGCAAATGTTTTCATGCGCAACAATTCAATATGTTTATGGTCTTGAGAATAGCCTTTAGGAGCAGTTTTTAAAGAATCACCATCATCGATTACGTCAAAGGTTTCTTTAAAGGATTTCTTATTGATGATCTTTTTATATTCCTCACCATTGTAATCGATCGCATCGCGTATGGAGTCGAGTAATTCCTTTTTAGGTTTGTAGAATCCGCCAGCGATGAAGGACTCTTCTGTTCCTAAATGGATATAGAAATCGCCTTGTTTCCCATTTTCGTTGAGGTCCATTCCAGCGCCAAAATGATCTTTATAGATAGGCTTATTAGGATGAAACATCAAGTTGTTATTGATGCGATTGATCGCTTTTCTTCCATCAGTAGATACATAATCAGGATCTATTTTCCCTAATTCTACATCCAGTTGATTCAACCAGTCGATGTACCAGTCACGCACTTCATGATAACGCTTTCGGTTCTCGTCCATCCATTCTTTGTTATTGTTTTTTTGCAAGTCTCTCAGGAAATCATAAAGTTTATAGAAGCTCATGTACTCTTTTTTCTGTAAGATATTCCGCTTTCGCGAAAGCGGAAAAATAATTAACTTATTTTAATAAAATTTGTGAAAAGCTTAAACATGGTATAGGGTAAATACTAATAAATTTACATTTTAATATAAAAACGACCATTATTATGAAAAAAATTGTTTTAAGTGTTGCAATGCTTTTATTAACTGCAACAGCGTTAACATCATGTAGAGAGACCGAGACTAAAACGATAGTTAAGGAAGTAGAAACTGAAACTAAAGAAGCTGCTGAAGAAACAGAAGGAATTCTTGAAAGAACTGCTAAAAAAGTTGATAAAGAGATCAATGAAGAAATCGATGAAGAAATTGAAAAAATAGGAGACGATAATTAATAATTGTTATTCCACATTATTAAAGCTGCCTTCAAGGCGGCTTTTTTTATGAAAATTGTAAGAAGATGCGCTGGTTAAATATTTTAAATTTGAGTTTCAACCATAAACAATATAAGATGAAAAAATTAAGCATATTATTTTTATTTCTCTTTACTCTAGGTATGTTTACTACTTCATGTAGAGAAGAGAAAGAGGTAGAAGTTCAAGAATTGCGTGATGATGTACCTAATGATAATAGTGATGAATCTACTTATGATACAAATCCTACAGAAAACGATCCCGATTGATCGTCACTAATATTTGTAAAAAAGGAACTTCTTAAGAAGTTCCTTTTTTTATGCTTTGAATTTCCTCACGTAGGCTATCTAATCCTTGCTTAAGAGAAATCATCGCTTCTTCTCCTTCATGAACATCGAGGTCAAAACTTAATTTAGAGTTTACTTCCCAAAGCTCTTTGATTTCGGCAACTGGTTGTTCTATCACAGGATATTCTCTATTGAGTGATATTAAATTTACTGCTTCTGGAGATTCTGACTTGCGTAGTTTTTTAACAAGAACACTGTCTGCGGTTACAATTACATGAATGCGATTGTCATTTGCCATACGCACACTTTCTACAGCTTTTCCCATTACCCATTCTTGAGGTTGCAACACAGGTAACATACTATCACCTTTTACCTGAAAAGCTCTGTAACTACCTTCTTTATATTGCGGCAATGGTATATTAAAAGCAGGAAGTTCATTATACCAATCGGTATCTTGTACATTACTGGCATATCCAGCACTGGCTTTTATAGGAACCATGATCATGTTTTCACGATCATTTGTGTCCATGGTAATAATTTTAGGCGCTGTACTGGTACTTGTTTCTAGATACTTATTATAACTATTCCCGTACAACCATAAAGGATTTACATTAAACTGTCGCAATAATTCCGTCACGATCTTGCCGGTAATTTTCTTTTTACCTCGTTCAATATCTGCTGTTGTGCTACCTGCATCGAGCAAGTCTGCAAACTCACTTTGTGTTTTTCCTAAGTCCTCTCGTACTTGTTTGAACCTCTTTGCCTCTGTTGAAATCTCTTGTGCCATAGAGCAAATATAGAGGTTTTAGGAATAATTCCAATTTTAACACTGGAATATTTCCATAATATTGGAATATTTCCATATATTTGACACGTAAAACGGAATGATTCTTGGAATATTTCCATAAAACTTATAATTATGTGTGGAAGAGCAACGATAATTACACCAGCAGTAGAGTTAGAAAAGCGTTTTAATGCCGCTTTTGCAAAAGGTGCCGTACTTCAAGAAAACGTGAATATAAGTGCTGGTAATAAAATACCAGTCATCACGAGTACACAACCTAATCATATACAAATGTTTACTTTAGGTTATACACCTCACTGGGCACACAAGCAAACGTATATGATTAATGCACGCAGTGAAGGAAGTTTGAATCCAGAAAATAGTTCTACATACAAAGGAGCGATGGGTATTTTTAATAAGCCTATGTTTCGTCATGCGATTAAATCGCAACGTTGTCTTGTTCTTGTAGATGCATTCATAGAAGGACCTAAGCAAGAAAAACTTAACAAGCCTTATCTAGTTTATCCTAATCGTGACCGTGGTCCTTTTGCTCTTGCAGGAATTCACGATACCTGGCAACATCCATTAACAGGAGAGTTACATCATACAGTAGCTATTATCACTAGTGCTGCAAATAGGTTGACAGAAAGAATTGAGCACCACAGAGCACCTGTAGTATTGAGTAGAGCAGATGAAGAAAAATGGCTCAATCCAGATATTTCTATACAAGAACTTACTAGAATGATGCAGCCTTTTGATTCTAAAGGATTCAATGCTTATCCTATCTCGCAAAAAATCAAAAAGCCAGATGCAAACGGTTTAGAGCTTTTAAAACCTATAGGTGATAAATTATTCAAGGATTATGATCGCTGTTTATATGAAAGACTTAAATATGCTGAAGAAGATGAATACGTGATTAGAGAAGAGCGTCTGGTTGAAGGAGATCAATTTGTTTTATTTTAAAATGTATCAAGATATGAACATAGAACTTATTAAAACAGAACTAGCACAACGAGTAGAACAGCTGGTAATCACTCGTCAAAGCAGTAAAAAAGCTACTATGAAAGTGGTTCATAAAGTGAAATCATGGTCAGATAAAGTGGCAGAAACCGAAGATCTGATTCATAAAGTATATCACACACTTCATGAAGTATTACAGCAAAACGGCATACACTTTAAAAACGAAATTGAAAAAGAAGGCTTTGTAAGCTTTATGGAACCTACAGTAAACGATCTAGTCATCAAAAACATGGCAGATTAACACCTAGGAATACATAAAATATAAAGCGAGTTAGCCTTAAACCTCACAAGATATTTCTTGTGAGGTTTTTTGACCGCATGTTTTAAGACAGTATTACAGATGATTAAAATACAAATTGTCCATCTGAGCATGTCGAAGATGGGTTTGAAATCAAAGAAAACCTAAAGATTATAATAACCGATTCCGCTCTACAGCGAAATGACTGATAAAATTAAAAACAGCATTGCTGTAACTTAAAAAAGATTTCCGCCTACGTGGAAAATATTATGAACGATAAACACATCATGCATTTGGACCTCGATACTTTTTACGTTTCTGTAGAAAGGAAGATCGACTCACGACTTAAAGCGAGACCACTTCTTGTAGGTGGAACTAGTGATCGTGGTGTTGTAGCAGCTTGTAGTTATGAAACTCGTGGTTATGGAGTTCATAGCGGCATGTCTATGAAGCTTGCGCGTCAGTTATGTCCAGAAGCTGTAGTTATACGTGGAAACGCAGGAACTTATTCAAAACATTCTGATGAGGTAACTGAAATTATTAAAGAACAAACACCACTATTTGAAAAATCCAGTATCGATGAGTTCTATGCAGATCTTACTGGAATGGATCGATTTTATGGTTGCTATAAGTTTGCTACAGAGATGCGCAACAAGATCATCAAAGAAACAGGACTTCCTATTTCCTTCGGTCTTTCTATCAATAAGGTTGTTTCTAAAATTGCTACTGGCGAGGCAAAACCTAATAATCAGCTACTCATAGATTATGGTACTGAAAAAAGTTTTCTCGCGCCACTTTCCATAAAGAAGATTCCGCAAGTAGGTGATAAGACCTATCAAACTTTAAGGCATCTAGGAATTAAAAAAATTCATACCGTTCAAGAAATGCCGCAAGAAATGATGATAAACGTTTTAGGTAAAAACGGCTCTTTGATTTGGCAACGTGCGCAAGGTGTAGATAATCGTCCTGTTGTGGCGTTTAATGAACGCAAGTCTATATCAACCGAAAGAACTTTTGATAAAGACACCATAGATATAAAAAAGTTAAAGTCTATTCTCATTGCAATGACCGAAAATCTTGCGTATCAATTGAGACGTGGTAATAAACTTACCGCTTGTATTAATGTAAAAATACGCTACTCAGATTTTAATACCTACAGCAAGCAAATGCGTATTCCCTACTGCAGCGCAGATCATATTTTGATTCCGCGTATTCTGGAATTGTTTGATAAGCTCTTTCAGCGCAGGTTATTGATACGATTGATAGGAATCAGATTTTCTCATATCGTAAGCGGTAATTATCAGATCAACCTTTTTGACGATAGCGAGCAAGCCATCAATTTATATAAAGCACTAGATAAAATAAGAGAAAAATATGGCGATCGAACCGTAGTTAGAGCAGCCGGAATGGAAGCAAAAACCATTGGCAGAATGACTAATCCTTTTAACGGTTTGCCACCTGTCGTGCTAGCGCATCGCAAACAGTGATTTTAGGCATGAAGCATGAGGCAAAATTTAAAATAACAAATAGCATTTCAAATGACAATTCATAGGTGCGGACTTAAGTCCGCACCTATGAATGGGAAAACTCACAAACTCACAAACTCACAAACTCACAAACTCACAAACTCACAAACTCACAAACTCACAAACTCACAAACTCACAAACT
>NZ_MAAX01000090.1:0-18341 GCF_002162835.1 Nonlabens dokdonensis | reverse complement strand
ACAAACTCACAAACTCACAAACCATTTGTATTTAAACAATCATACATATTATTCTTTACGCTACGGCACTTATGATGAGAAAGAGCTGCTCCTGCTGGCACAACAAAATGGGTTGAAAACCATTGTGCTTACTGATATTAATAACACTAGCGCTTGTCTCAACTTTATAAGACTTTGTACAAAACATAAGCTACATGGCGTGATAGGTATTGATTTTAGAAATGAACATCAACAATTGTATGTAGGAATTGCAAAAAACAACAAAGGTTTTCAAGAGCTGAATGAGTTTTTATCGCACTACTTAGAAAATAAAATACCATTACCAGATCGTGCGCCTGCATTTGAGAACGCATTTGTGATCTATCCACTAGAACGTATTAAAGAATTGAAGGTATCTCGCTTTCGCGAAAGCGAATACATAGGAATTTCCTTAACAAGTTTGCGCAAGCTTCCTTTTACAGAGTATGTAAAAATGGAGGATAAACTAGTCGTTCTTCAGACTACCACTTTCAGAAACAAGCGTGATTTTAACGCACATCGTTTGCTGCGTTGTATCGATCTCAACATTTTATTAAGCCAGTTGCCAGAAGAGCAACAAGGTAAAATGGAACATCAAATGATTCCGGTAGAACAATTAGAAAAAGCTTTTGAAGCCTATCCTCATATTATTGAGAATACTAATAAATTACTTGAGCAATGTTCGATTAATTTTAATTTTGAGAATGCACAACTCAATGAAAATCAACGTGTATTTACTACAGATGAGGCTGCCGATTTTAAAGAGCTTAAAAGACTTGCCTATGAAGGAGTCGAGCATCGCTATGCAGAAGTTGAGGATAAAAAAGACGTCTATGCGCGTATAGAAAAGGAGTTAGGAATCGTCCATAAAAAAGGCTTTGTTGCTTACTTTTTGATCAATTGGCAAATTTGTGCTTACGCTCGTGAGCAAGGTTATTTTTATGTAGGTCGTGGTAGTGGAGCAAATAGTATTCTTGCTTATCTACTGCGTATTACAGAAGTAGATCCTATTGATCTGGATTTATATTTTGAGCGGTTTATCAATGATTATAGAACGAGTCCACCAGATTTTGATATTGATTTCTCTTGGGATGATCGGGAAGATATTACTAGGTTTATATTTGACCGATTTGATAATGTAGCGTTACTCGCTACTTACAATACGTTTCAAGTGCGTGCTGTGATGCGTGAGTTAGGAAAGGTGTTTGGACTTCCTAAAGAAGAAATTGATAAACTCACCAGCGGTCAGTTGCGAGCGCATGAAAAAGATCAAATGCATGATCTGGTACTTAAATACAGCAACCTCATTCATGAAATGCCTAATTATACCAGTATTCACGCTGGCGGGATTCTCATTACCGATAAGCCTATTCATTGCTACAGTGCTACCAGTTTGCCGCCTAAAGGTTACCGTACGGTACAATTTGACATGCATATTGCTGAGGACGCTGGGATTCACAAATTTGACATTCTCGCGCAGCGTGGTCTAGGAAAAATACGTGATGCGATAGAGATTGTAAAATACAATCAACCAGATGCACAGATTATGGACGTTCATAACGACGTGAAAAAGTTCATGAAAGATGAGAGCATCAATAAAATGATCTCACAAGCAAAGTGCATCGGTTGTTTTTATATCGAGTCGCCAGCTATGAGAATGTTGCTTAGTAAACTTGCTACAGACGACTATATAGGCCTGGTTGCTGCCAGCTCGGTGATACGTCCTGGTGTCGCACAAAGTGGGATGATGCGCGAGTTTATTCTACGCACGCGCTATCCAGAAAAGCGCAAAGAGGCACATCCTATCATGCAAAGTATTATGCCAGAAACCTATGGTATCATGGTGTATCAAGAAGATGTGATCAAGGTCGCTCATAATTATGCAAAGCTGGATCTTGGCGAGGCAGATGTATTGCGTCGTGGGATGAGTGGTAAGTACCGTTCTCGAGAAGAGTTTCAAAAAGTAGAGGATAATTATTTTAATAACTGTTTAAAAGAAGGTTATGATCCAGAAGAGTCTAGAGAAATATGGAACCAGATCAAAAGTTTTGCTGGTTACGCTTTCGCGAAAGGTCACTCTGCATCCTACGCCGTAGAAAGTTACCAGAGTTTGTATTTAAAACGATATTTCCCGCTAGAATACATGACCGCAACACTTAACAATGGCGGTGGTTTTTATAAACCAGAATTATATGTTCATGAGGCTAGAATGTGTGGTGGTATTATAGAAGCGCCATGTATTAATAACAGTGATCTTGCCTGCATTATAAAGGGTAAAACTATTTATATCGCACTGAGTTATTTAAAAGAATTAGAGCGTCGTACCATTCTCAGGATTGTAGAAGAGCGTGATAGAAATGGGTGGTTTTTATCATTAGAAGATTTTATTAATCGTGTACTTATTAGTATCGAGCAGCTTTCTATTTTGATACGAATTGACGCCTTCAGATTCACAAATACCGATCGGTATGAGCTGTTGTGGCAAGCGCATTATAAGCTGGATAAAACACCTAAAAAAGTATTGCAAAGCAAACTTTTTGTACCAAATCACAGACATGTAGAAATCCCAAAACTCGCTACAACAAAGGAAGAACTGGCTTTTGAGCAATTTGAATTGTTAGGCTTTCCATTATGTTCTCATTTTGATTTATTGACAGAGCCGCCTAAGAACCAGCTAGGTCGTAAAGAAATGATGGATTATAATAATAAGATGATTTTGATTTATGGTTATGTGGTGAATATCAAAACTACCAATACTGCCAAAGGAAAGCGCATGCAATTCGGCACATTTCTAGACCATCGCGGTGAGTTTTTTGATACGGTTATGTTTCCACCGGTGGCTGCAAAAATTACTTTTCGCGGAAGCGGTATTTACATGATTTATGGAAAGGTAGTAGAAGAATTTGATTTCTATTCAATAGAGGTACAAGACATGAAAAAAGCAGATTACATTCAAGATCCTCGCTATGCAGAGGAAAATCCACAAACGATGCAGCGACTCGATAAACAAACCAGTTTGCGAGATAGACGTATGGGAAATGGAAATGGTAGACGCCACCCAGAATTATCGCTTGAAACTGGAGCGATTCATCAACCTGGTGGAGGAAGAAAATCGAGTAAGCCAGGTTAATAAGCTCTAAGATAAAACTAGCCGATGCCGCTATGCAGCGGCATGACAAGGAAAGTGATTTGCATCTGGTGTAGGTGCTTAATTTAATGAGACATCCGCCTGCGCGGATGATGAATATGAACTACGAGAGAATAAAAGAGAAATTAGAAATACTGGCTGATGCTGCAAAATATGATGTAAGTTGTAGCAGCAGTGGTAGTAAAAAAACGAATAAGAATAAAGGTCTAGGCGACTCTAGCGGTATGGGAATATGTCATTCTTATACAGAAGATGGTCGTTGTGTGTCACTGCTTAAAATCTTGCTGACTAACGTTTGCATCTTTGACTGTGCGTATTGTGTGACTAGGAAGTCTAACGATATCAAACGTGCGGCATTTACAGTTCAAGAGGTAGTAGACCTGACGATTAATTTTTATAGGCGTAATTATATAGAAGGCTTGTTTCTTAGTTCTGGAATTTTCAAAAGTCCAGACGCAACAATGGAACGTTTGATACGAGTAGCCAAAAAACTACGTGAAGAAGAGAATTTTAATGGATATATCCACTTGAAATCTATTCCTGGAGCAAGCGATGAATTAATGCAAGAAGCTGGACTCTATGCAGATCGTTTATCTGTAAATATCGAGATTCCCACAAAAGCAGGACTGAAATTACTCGCGCCAGATAAAGATCACAAAGACTTTATCCAGCCTATGAAAGCAGTGCAAAAGTCGATTCAGATTTATAAGTCAGAAAAGAAGCTGATTAAAAGCACGCCTATTTATGCACCGGCAGGTCAAAGTACCCAAATGATCGTAGGCGCAACCGGAGAAAGTGATCGTGATATTATGTATAGTGCAAACTTTTTTTACAACAAGTTTTCTATGAAGCGCGTGTATTATTCTGGTTATATTCCTGTGGCAGAAGATTCGCGTTTGCCAGCGATAGGAACAGAAGTACCTATGATGCGAGAAAATAGACTGTATCAAACGGACTGGTTGCTACGTTTTTATGGTTTTGATGTGAGAGAGATCCTTAATGATACGCATCAAAATTTAGATATGGATATAGACCCAAAACTTTCATGGGCGCTGCGCAATCTAGATCAATTTCCTATAGATATTAATCGGGCCGATAAGCGCATGCTGGCTCGCGTTCCTGGTATAGGAATGAAATCAGTTGGAAAAATATTGAGCGCTAGACGATATAGAAAACTGAACTGGGAACATTTAAAAGCCATAGGTATCTCTATGAATAGGTCTAAGTATTTTATAACCTGTGACTCTAGAGAGTTTGAATCTCGAGATCTGACTAGTTCAAAAATTAAGGACCTAATCATGATCAATTCTACCAGCAAATACCATAAGAACTTTAGTAATCAATTAAGCCTTTTCTCATGACACTTACTCTGTTATACGATGGTAGTTTTAATGGATTAATGACTGCTATTTTCATTATTTACGATCATAAAGTAAAGCTGCCTATTATCGCAAAAGCATCGCAGGAACAGAAAGATCTTTTTGGTGGTACTATGGATGTTATTACCGATGCAGAAAAGGCAGAACGTGTATGGAAACGATTTACCTCATTATGTAGTAAAAATGATTCTAAACAAATCTATAGAGCTTTTTTAAGTGAGATCATCGGAATAGAAAATACCATCTACGAATTTTTAAAAATCACTTTTGAAAACCAAAAAGCACCAAGTGGCGACTATGGAAACACAACTGTTTTAAAGATTACACAGGCAGCAAAAATGGTGGGGCGTGAAAAGCACCGTATGGAGGCTTTTGTACGTTTTCATATGATCGATGAAGAAATTTATTATGCAAATGTGGAGCCAGACTTCAACGTACTGCCACTTATAGCTAGTCATTTTAAAAACCGCTATGCCGACCAGAAATGGGTGATTTATGATCTCAAACGTGATTTTGGAATTAGTTATGATCTCAACTCAGTTCAAGAAGTGCAAATTGAATTTGATAAACCTAAAAGCCAGCGAGGCATTTTAAACACTACAGTTTCTGAAAAAGGTGAAGAAGTAGTTGTTTCTGGTAGCTTTCGCGAAAGCGAGAACAACTATAAAGATTTATGGAATCAATATTTCAAAAGTACCAATATCAAGTCTCGTAAAAACATGAAGTTGCATTTACAACATGTTCCTAAAAGGTACTGGAAATATTTGAGTGAGAAGGTTTAAAAATAATTTTAATTTACCTCTGTATATTCAACTTCCCACACGGTTCCGTTCACTTCATCAAAACGTATTACTCCAAAATCTTCTGCGAAGTAAAGAGTATTAATCTTACTAGATAAATTTGCATAAATTGAATTTGGCTCTCTGATTTGATTAGAACCAGAATCAAACTTAATAACATTATTAAAAAGAACATTGTCAACTTGCATTGAACCAATGTCAGTGAATTCGCCATCTCTTAAAAAGAGATTAGCTGGATTTTGACTTCCAGAAAGTCCAAATCGACCTACATAAAGATTCCATAGTGGAAAATTTAGAGACCTTTTAAATGATGAATGACTCTTATTTACGTAATAATGCATTTGGTTTCGATATCCGTAACGCGAAGTGTCATGCTCAATCAATATCATTCTTATTACCTGACTATCAAAAGTGTGTCTTAAACTACCTCTGCCATTTGTAAAAAAACCTGGACTACCAGTGTAGTAACCTCTTGCACAATCTGCAACTTCTGACACCTTAAATGTCAGCACTTCATTATTATTACTCTTATATTTAATAATTTGTCCTTCAAAATAAGGATAAGAAATTCTCAATTCCTCTTCTTCAGCAGTAAAAGAATAAGTAGGATCACTGAATTTGCATGTCTCTTCTACCTCATCTTCGGAACATCCAAAAATAAGAAAACTTAAAAAAATGAATAAAAAAAGTTTTAGTTGACTTGAAAACATCAAATTAGGTTATTTATCTAAGATAACAATTTTAAACATAATCTATTGTATTTAATTTTAGAGAGTTCCTTTCGTCTTCGTACTATCAACCACTTTTTTCTTCTTCTTACCAAACAAATCCTTGATCAAATTACCAGCAGCTTCCTTCACTTTATCCTGAGAATCGCTAGATGTTGCGGTAGAATCTACAGGCTTAGTAGGGTCTTTAGGAGTAGTTGCTGTTGAGTCTTGAGAGCTACCGTTACCTTTAATAATATCTTTGATCCCTCCTAAAGGATTATTACCGCTTATTATATCATTCACTGCATTATTTAAGGCGTCTTCACCCTTATCTTTTAATCTTTCTTTTTGAATTTCAATGATTTGATTGGTAAGGTTTTTTACCGCAAGATCAAGGTTTAAATCTATTGTAGGACTCAAAAATGAACCACCAAATTTAACAGGAACAGGAACCGAAATACTTTCGACATCTTTTGCTTCAAGTTTTGATAGTAAACTAGCACCTTCCTTACCAAAGTATTTTGCTGGAACATCTAATGCCAGTGTGTAATCCATCTCATTAGTAAGACTATGTTTACCACTTGCTGTTGCCTTTATACCCTTAATATTAAAGTCAAACGGTGAAACTTGTACAGCACCATCTTTAAAATTAAGCTTTGTTGTGATATCTGATACATCAAATTTATCTAAATCTATAAAGTTCAATTTCTCGTCTAGTTTACCTAATAAAGGATTATTTGTGGCATTCACATCCTTAGTAAGTAATTGTGCGATAGCGTCACCAGCCAGAGTACTCAGAATAGGAGATAGTTCGTTATTGAGAGATCCAGACAGCGTGATATCCGTATTAATTTTACCTTGAAGCGTTTTCAAAATTGGTACAAACGAGCTGAACATATCAAAACCTTCAAAAGACTGTGCAATGTCCAGATTTTTCATGTCTAGCGCCATATTGAATACTGGCGTAGCACCTTTTGTAGAAACAGAACCGTTCACGCCTATGTTACCATCAAAAATATCTGTTGTAATATTATTAAGGGTTAAAGTCTCGTCCCTTACTAAAGCGACACCACTTACATTTTTAAGTTGTAATCCATCGTACAAAACATTAGTTGCTTGAAAATCTAAATTGGCATCTAGGAAAGCTGGAATTTTGATCGCCTCTTCGGTAATTGCAGCAGTAGATTTTTGTGTTGTTTCATTTGTCTTTTGAGCAGGAGCAACCTCTGTGGCAGTCATAAAGTCTGCAGCTTCTAAGGTGTTTGATCTTACATTAAAAGTTCCTTTAAGATCTTGATCTTGAAGCAAGAACCCTATTAGGTTATTTATCGTACCGCTTGCTTTTAAATCTGTATTTCCTGTTTTTGCATCAAAGTCTGCTAGTTTAATTCTAGAAGTAGTCATGTCTATTTTGGCACTATTAATAACTAATGGCTTTGTCAGCGCATCACCTTCATATTGAAACTCTGTTAAACTGGCTGTTCCCTTGGCATTGATACGCTCGTACCTCTCTTTTTCGATACTTTCCATATCAAATTTAGTAGCGATGTCTAATGCTAGTTTACCATCGAGTTTCATACCTTCAGGTAACGGAAAGGCTTGTGCGAGGTTTTGAAAATCTAAATTACCGTAAGCGCTCAAATCAATATTCATATTTGTAGTAAGATTTGTGATCATCGCATTACCACTTAGTCTATCACTACCTATGTTAAATGAAGTTTGCGCCACATTAAAGTAGGTGTCATCTACATTACCTGTATCATTCTTAAGTCGTGCATCGATATTGATGTTAGTTACCGTTTTAGGTAAATCAGGATATTTAAAAGAGGCATTATTAGATTTTATTTTGATATCCATTTTAGGAATGCGTGTATCATCTACTTCTCCTTTGATCATTCCGTTTACTGTAAAATCTCCAGTAGTTGTGATGCCTTCTAGGTTCTTACGATACGTCTCTGGAATTACGGCAAAGAAGTTTTTAAAATCTGATGATGGTGTGTCAAAGGTAAGATCTACCATGGTGTAGGCATCTTCTAACTGTACAAAACCATCTAATTTCAATTCCAGATCATTTACAAAAGCCTTGTTTTCTTGAAATGTATATTTTTGATTTTCTAGATCCATAAGAATTGCTGCATCCAGTTTTACCTTTTGACCAGATAAATAATTAATATCATCCATCGTATAAAAAACTAGTGCTTCTGTATAGGTTTCTAGCGTACTTTCTCCTAAAGAAAAATCTCCATTACCAGAGTGTTTCATTTCTGATAAAGCAAACTTCATTTCAGAACTTTTATCTTCATACGTAAGTTCAGAATCATTAATCTCGTAGTGTTTTAAGTCAAACGAGAAACCAGTATTTGTTTCTGGGGTTTGTTCTGGACTCGCTTTCGCGGAAGCGGACTCCTTTGCAATATCCCAACTGGAATTACCATTTTCATCTACTGTTAGTCTGCTTGTTGCTCCATTAACGATCAATTCATTAACATGAATAGGATCGCTTGCACTATTGAAAAGATCGCCTATCGGTAAATCCAGTTTTACCTCTTTCCCGTAAAAAAGTGTATCGCCAGCAAAGGGCTCCTTATTAATTATAGAGACACCATCGATACTCAATCGTGCATCTGGAAAAGCTCTGAAAAGGCTTAAATCCACCTCGGCAAAATCTATTTGGGCATCCATCGAGGCGTTGAGTTTATCTTTAATGATCTGTGCGATTTGATCTTTAAAGAAAAAAGGTGCCGCCACGATCAAAATGATAACAGCCAGCACAGTAATTCCTAATATCTTGAATATTTTTTTCATTGTATTTTTTCTAATCTATTTCAATTTCTTCTCCTACTTCTAATCTAAAAAGGCGCCTGAAGAGATAAACGCCTCCATATAACAATGGTGTATCAATCAAAGCGACGAGCATTTTAAACAAAAACCCTGCTATTAATAGTGATTTAAAATTTTCCCACGGTATAATGTTGTTGAAACATAACAATAATAAAACACATAAAGTATCAACAAACTGTGAAAATATCGTGCTGAAGTTGTTGCGTAACCAGAGCATCTTACCGTTAGTCAGTCTTTTCCAAAAATGATAAATCTGTATGTCTATAAACTGTGCAAATAAATACGCACTCATACTCGCAATAACGGCAATAGTTGTTGCGCCAAAAACCTTAGTAAACAACGCATCCTGAATAGGACTGGCTTCTATAGCAGGAGCAACATCTGCCACGGCTATAATTCCTAGACTAAATACCGATGCAAAGATTCCTGCAAGTACGAGATCATTTGCCTTACGACGACCGTAGATTTCACTGACCAAATCGGTTACTAGAAAAGTGATAGGATAAGGTAATAACCCTACTGAAATTTCAAATTTGAACCATCCAAAAGGATTCCAATAAAAAAACTTCTGGAAAATAAGGTTAGAAACTACCAGTGAGCATATAAATAATGCCGCAAGCACTAGATAAATGCGATTTGCTAGACGTAATTTAGAACCTGTAAGTGTCTTCATAATAAGTAGTAAAAGTAGTTTAAGAGTTGGTCATTATTCCTTAATTTGCTGCAAAAATTAAGAGCATCTCACTATTTCATAACCATAAGATCTTCATAGCCTTAGGTAGTAATCTGGGCGATAGAAAGCAGCATTTACGGGACGCATCTCGTTACATCGAGCAGCGACTAGGTCTTGTGATTAAAACTGCTGGTGTTTATGAAGTTCCTGCTGCTGGATTTACAGGCGGCGATTTCTTAAACACTTGTATTCTGGTACATAGTCGTAAAAATGCACAAGAAACGATCGCTATTCTTCAAGAAATTGAGCGAGAAATGGGTCGTAAACCTCGCACCGGCGATACGTATGAAGATCGAGTGATTGATTTAGATATCGTTTTATTTAATGATGAAATAATTGACACAAGTCACTTACAAGTTCCGCATCCTAGAATGCAGGAACGCAATTTTGTGATGCAACCGCTCGTAGATATTGCTTATAAAATTGTTCATCCAGTTTTGGGTAAAAGTATGGTAGAACTTTCTAGCAACTTAGCACCGTTAGAAAGAATAATGGATTTTGAAATTCCGCTTTCGCGAAAGCGGTATCCCATCCAAAACCTGAATTTTATTGCTGTCGAGGGAAATATAGGAAGTGGAAAAACTAGTTTAACACATAAGTTATCTGAAGATTTTAATGCCAAAAAAGTACTAGAACGTTTTGCAGACAATCCTTTTTTGCCGCTTTTCTATGAAGATAAAGAGCGGTATTCTTTCCCGTTAGAAATGTCTTTTCTTGCCGATCGTTACCAGCAGCTAAGTGATGATGTGGCACAGCAAGATCTTTTTAAAGAATTTACCGTTGCCGATTATTATGTGATCAAATCATTGATATTTAGTGAAATCACCTTAAATAAGGAAGAATTTTCTTTATACAAGCGACTGTTTAATATGATGTATAAAGAACTGGTCAAGCCAGATTTATACGTTTACCTATATCAAACAGAAGACCGATTGTTAGAAAACATCAAAAAACGCGGTCGCGATTATGAGAAAAATATTGAGGCCAGTTATCTTTCTCAAATACAACAAGGTTATGCCGATTTCATAAGATCACAGCAAGAGTTGAAGGTAAAAGTCATCGATGTCACGGACCTTGATTTTGTGAATAATCAAGAGGATTATTTAAAGGTACTGAAGTTGATTTTGGAGGAATAAATATATTCAAAGGTGCGGACTTAAGTCCGCACCTTTGAATCATTGTAATAATTATTTATACAAAAAAACCGCTTTATTGCTAAAGCGGTTCGTAAAAACCTGTCAGCTGATATGATAAAAATATAGAGAGCATTAAATTTTACTTTTTCTCAAATATTTAAACATACATAGCACTTCTAGAATGTATAAAAAAGATGCTCCTATAAAATATATAAAATAAAATCTCTTTTCTTAATGTGTAAATCTTGAAGTCAATTATTTAATCTTTTTGAGAATCTTATATACTAAAAATAAAATAAGTAATAAGATTAGAAAAAATACTATCTGTGATATCAAAAGTCCAAAACTAAAGTCGTTAATTTTCAACATAAAAGTTATTTTTGTTTCTCTAAGTACTCTTGATAACTGTTAACTATATTTTTTAGAAATGCTGGTTTAATTGCTTTTGATGTTGGTTTATGGAGTTCTGGAAAGAAAGAAACAATTTTATTTTGTTTGTTGAAAATCATTGTTCCTAATGCTTTACCTTCAATAAAACATATATAATAGTCACAATTTGAATCCATTTCATAATGAACAATATTCTTATGTTTCTCTACTTCATATTTTTCTATTTTCAACTCATCCTTATCACGCACGGTTTTGTCTTTACTTGATTCTCTATACATATTAAAGATTTGTTTTAGGTAATCACCACCTTTGATAATCTCATCTTTGGTTAAAACGGTATACTCTCCTAATAGATCCTCATAGTTTTTTTCTGTGAAATATAAATCAAAAGCAAAGTTTTTTGCTATTGTTTTTTGATCTTGATTGTCATTTTGACTGACACAAGAATTGATAAGTAAAATAAAAATAAAATATTTCATAATATTAATTTGAATTTAATGGACTAGTTCCAGTTGAAGTACTACCATTTAGGTTACCTGAGTTGATTTGACTTCTGAGAACTTGTCCTAAAGCTCCTGGATTTGATCCTCCACCAAGTAACCACGTACCGCCAGCATCTCCAAAGTCTAGACTTAATATATTTGAAGCGCCCAAAACAAAATCAGTACAATTCTGATTGTTTAAATTATAGTCCTCGTTGCTATATTGTATTGCTAATGTGATAATTCTGCTTAATTCAGATGCTGTGGCGTTCAAATTAACATTTACATCAATTTCATGAGCTTGATCATTACCAAAAATACCTGATTCAGTTGGCGCTGTAGGTTTGCTTATTCCATCTGGATAAAATCCGAAGCTTCTAACTTTGGATCCCTGTTGGATGGTCAGAAAAGAGTGACCAACATCTACGTTTAATCCATCAACGACAAAAGGTTCACTTGAATTTGGTATTGGTTGATCAACTTGAATCGTAATTACTGCTGATGATGAAATATCAAAAACAGCTAGATAAGCTGCTATATCAGTAATTTCTACATCTGGCCCATCTATAGTAATTAATTGTTCATCGCCAATGATAGGCTTAGAAAGCGATCCACATCTTCCATCACCTAAAGAAGGAACTTTAGACTGTGGGCAATCACTGTCAGTACCGCCGACGGTAGCATTTCCATCACTTGTGCCGCCATTACTACCTTGGTCGTTGCCAGCATCTGAGCCTCCAGGATTTGTGTCAACAGGTTCATTTGAAGATGGTGGTCCACTAGAGCCAGGTCCTGTTCCGCCACCGCTGGCGCTGTCACCGTCATCTAGGTTTTCTGGGCAATCTCCTCGGTATTGCATCCTTATATAAGATTCACCATCACCATTAGTTATAGTAAGCCAGTCATAACAATTGCACGTTCTATTACTAAATTGGCAAGAAGGTTCATCAGTATTAATTTGATAATTTAATGATATTGATTCTCTAATTATATTAATAGGATCAATATTTGTACTTGAATCAGGGACTTGATCATACTCATAGGTGATTAAATAAGAACTATAAGTGCTATCTAATTGTTTTTCTAAAAACACATTGTATAATACTGTAGAATCTTGATTTATCTTGTACGCTGGAATATTGTAGCTTTCATAATCGCCACTTATAATTTGAGTTGCAAAAGAGTCATCAATATATAACTGGTTGAGACTGTCGTAAACCGTATGAAGTTGGTTTTCTGATGGAGACTTAATTTCAGATAATGATTTTTTCAACTCACGATTGGATAATAATTGCTCTTTAGACATTTTGTTTACAACTATCGAGCTTTCTGTTGAGTTGCTGTTAGTTTCCTCCTGCTCCATAACCAGATCTCGCTCACAACTGTTAAAAATAAAAATACTTGCAAAAAGTAGTATTAGATAGGAATTTGACCACTTAAATTGTTGGGTTGTTGGGTTGTTGGGTTGTTGGGTTGTTGGGTTGTTGGGTTTCTGGGTTTCTGAGTTTTCTCATTGTTTAAAGATATAATAGTTTTATTTGAATACTTCAATAATAGATCATGTAATAACCTAAATCAATGGGTGTTTATACCCAAATTTTATGCGGCAATAAAAAACCGCCTTATTTCTAAAGCGGTTTTGGATATAACCTAATTAAGGTTTCTTCTTTTTGTTAAGATATTTGAATGAAAGATATACCGGTATTACTATTACTTCAGTAATTATTAAATAAAAAAATAATCCTGGTTGATAGTCAGTAATTAAATCATTCATTCTAACTAATCTAAGTCAAACTTAATTCCTTGCGCAAGTGGTAACTCGTCAGAGTAGTTTACGGTGTTCGTTTGTCTTCTCATATATACTTTCCAAGCATCAGATCCAGACTCGCGTCCACCACCGGTTTCTTTTTCACCACCGAAAGCACCACCTATCTCAGCACCACTAGTTCCTATATTTACATTTGCAATCCCACAATCTGATCCTGCAAATGATAAAAATTTCTCTGCTTCCTTCATCTCATTAGTCATAATAGCACTTGACAACCCTTGTGCTACGCCATTTTGTTTTGCGATAGCATTTTCTACATCGCCAGAGTATTTCATTAAGTATAAAATAGGTGCAAAAGTTTCGTGCTGAACGATTTCAAAATGATTCTCTGCTTCAATAATAGCAGGTTTTACATAACAACCGCTTTCATATCCTTCACCTTCAAGAACACCACCATCAACAAGTACATTTCCACCTTCGGCCTTTGCTTTTTCAATTGCTGCTAGATAGGTGTTTACTGAATCTTTATCTATTAATGGACCTATATGATTCTTTTCATCTAGAGGATTCCCTATAGTTAACTGACCATATGCACCTACAATAGCATCACGTACCTTATCATAAACAGATTCGTGTATAATCAATCTTCTAGTAGATGTACAACGCTGTCCACAAGTTCCTACAGCACCAAAAACAGCACCAGGAACAACTACTTTTAAGTCTGCAGTAGGTGTGATAATGATCGCATTATTTCCTCCTAACTCTAGTAATGATTTTCCAAAACGTTGTGCAACTGTTGCACCTACTATTCTTCCCATTCTAGTAGATCCTGTAGCAGAAACTAATGGAATTCTAGAGTCTGTAGTCATCATTTCACCTACTTTGTAGTCTCCATTAATGATACTAGAAATACCTTCTGGTAAATTATTTTCCTTTAAAATTGCTGCTATAATGTTTTGACAAGCAACGGTACATAAAGGCGCTTTTTCAGATCCTTTCCATACACATACGTCTCCACAAATCCAGGCCAAAGCTGTATTCCAAGCCCAAACAGCCACAGGGAAATTAAATGCAGATATGATTCCCACAATTCCTATAGGATGCCATTGTTCTCTCATAACGTGTCCTGGACGTTCAGATGGGATTACCTGTCCATTAAGCTGTCTAGATAAACCTACTGCAAAATCACAGATGTCAATCATTTCTTGAACTTCTCCAAGACCTTCTTGATAAGATTTACCCATTTCATAAGAAACGAGTTTCCCTAAAGGTTCTTTAAGGTCTCTTAATTTGTTACCAAATTGTCTTACGATTTCTCCTCGCTGTGGAGCAGGCATAGCTCTCCATTCTATAAAAGCTGCTTGAGCTTTTTCCATTACCTGATCATAGTCTGCTTGGGTAGTGGTTGTTACTTTACCTATCAGTTGACCATCTACTGGTGAGTAAGAAGCAATTTCTTCTCCACTACCAAAGTGGTTATTACCTGTTGAAGTACCGTGATTTACATCTTTGATACCTAGTTGTTTTAAAGCCTCATCCATCCCGAAGCTTCTTGCAATATTTGACATATCTTTTTTGAAATTTTAATCCAGCTTTTCAGCTAGTTTTTTAAATACCTTTTTCGGATTTTTATCACCATATAAGATGCTGTAAACCGCATCGAGAATAGGTGTTTTAGCTCCCTTTTCTTCATTGATTTTATAGGCGCTTTTTGTAGCGTAGTAACCTTCAGCAACCATACTCATTTCCATCTGAGCACTTCTTACTGTATATCCTTTACCTAACATGTTACCAAACATTCTATTACGTGAGAATCCTGAATAACCAGTTACTAGTAAATCACCTAAGTAGGCGCTATCATTAATATTGCGCTTCATTTTGTGCACTTTTTTAATGAAACGCTTCATTTCTCTTATGGCGTTACTCATTAAAACACTTTGAAAATTATCTCCGTATCCTAAACCGTGAGCAATACCTGCAGCAATTGCATATATATTTTTGAGCATTGCAGCATACTCTGTACCGATGATGTCGTCACTTATTTTACAATTGATGTAATCACTACTTACTCTTTCGGCTAGAAACTTTGCTTTCTCTTCATCTGCACAAGCGATGGTAAGATAAGACAGTCTTTCTAGTGCAACTTCTTCGGCGTGACAAGGTCCAGTAAGAACACCTATATTATTAAAATCAAGATCGTATTCATCATGAAAGTGCTCTCCGACTATTTTACCTGTTTCTGGTACGATACCTTTAATAGCACTGAAAACAATTTTATCTTTTAAATCTACCGTTAGACTTTCTAATTCTTTATATACAAAGGCGCTAGGAATAGCAAATATGCACAAGTCTGCTAGATCAATAATTTCATTGATATCACTAGAAAGATGTAATTGTTGAGGTTTAAACTCTACAGAGCTTAGGTAACTAGGGTTATGATCGTTTCTTTTAATATGTTCTATAGCATAATCACTACGCATATACCAGTAAACCGTTTCTAGGTTTTCAGTGAGCATTTTTACAATGGCTGTCGCCCAGCTTCCACCACCTATTACGGCAATTTTTTTGGTCTGATCCATATAGTTTGTTTGGAAATCAAAGATACCATTTTTTTAAGCCATTAATTTTATGAATTCCCTAGGGTTTCTGTACTTGTATAACGAATTATACAATATTCAGCTTGGTATCAATGAGTTTGTTAATAAAGCTTACTCTCGACTCCTATTAAGCTTTTAGTTGTTATAACTTTTTAATTTTATCTAAAGGTATCCATGCTTTGTTACCATTAGAAAGTTGAATAAGTGCCCAGTTATTGAATTCTTCAGTAACCTCAACTTTAGTTCCTTCATGCAGTATAAAACTATTAACAGCATTTTCTTTAGGCTCTTCCTTTGTGGTGAACTCTTCAGTAAAAATAATGGCATATTGCTCGTCGTTTACACTGTCTTTAACATAAAATGCCGCAGTTATACTTGTAACTGCCATCAATATTCCTATAATGCTTAAAATGAAGAACAAACGTTTCTTGCCTGCGGTTTGCGCATAGAAATAAAGAATCCACATTAAGATGGTAAATAAAACTATAATAATGCTGAAGTATGCCCATTCATCTACATTCAGTTTTTGAATATAATTAGCAAAATTAGATTCTAGGTCATCAACTTGAGCATCTTCTATGGCGTCAATTTTCATCTGGTTTGCAAACTTCAGATTGTTTATCACATCAGTGTTTTCTGGATCTAACTGTAAGGCTTTTTCAAAGTTGTAGATCGCTGGTCCTATGGCATTAATTTTATAGTAAGCATTTCCTAAATTGAAATAAACTTCTGCGCTATGTTTTCCGGTTTTGAGAATTTGCTCATATCCAGCTATGGCTAGATCATAATTCTCAGAGGTATATGCTTGGTTCGCTTTCGCGAAAGCGGCTTTCTCAAAAGACTCTTGTGCGTTTGACAAATAAACAAAGAGTATAACTATTATGGTGAGTACCTTTTTCATTTTACTTCTTTAACTGTTTATCAATTTCATTAAGTACGCGACCTGCTTTTTCATAATCTTCTTTCATAGTCGCATTAGATGATGGCGTGTAACGGGCAAATTCACAACTCGCGAGTAATTCTACAAATCCTTTTCTAGTTTCAGTTTGTGCTCCACGCTCTGCAAGAAGAAGGTCTACTTTATCTTTAGACATATCTGATGTCTGAATACGCAATTTTGATTTGAGATAATTGTGCAAAGACTTCTCAAGAGAAACATAGAATAACTCATGATTTCCTATGTTTTTCTTTGCTGTGCTCAAGTATTTTTTACTTAGTTTATTTGCAGTTCTTACACGATTCCCTACAACATCTGCGCTACGTTTTTCTTGTTGTTTCCTAAACAGCAATACGAGAGGTATGAGTAAAAAGCTCCCGCCTAATATGGACCAATATGTTGTAGAATTAAAGAAGTATGTTTTTTCTTGATCTATCAACTCTGTATTGGTCTTGATAAACGCAAATTGCGCGTTATTCTGGATAACGTTTCTTTCTCCATTTATAGCGTTGTTTGCAGCTGTTGCACTAGTTGAAGTAGGAGCATCTCCTTCTACCATTAACAGCATCTCGCCGCTACTTTTTGTTATGTACTCTTCTTTTTTGGGATCAAAATAAGAAAACTCTACTGGTGGGATGATGTATTTACCACCGTATTGAGGCACTACAGTATAACTGTCTGTAATACTACCGCGCATTCCATAAATGTTAGTGCTTACCTTATTAGCACGTGCTGGATCATATACCTCTAGACTTTGTGGCGCTTTCAATTTAGGCAGCTCCATCAGTTTTAAATTTCCTGATCCAGACGCAGTAACAGTGGCAGTTAAGCTCTCTCCTGCATCCAGTTGTGCTTTGTCAGTTTCTACTTTAAAATCAAAGTCACCTACTGCTCCTGTAAAACTTGCTGGTCTTCCTGCTACTGGTAAATTCTTAACTGTTATTTCTCGCTTTCCAGCACTTACCGTTTTACTAGTAGTAGTCATATAAGGCCTACCAAAAAAATCTCTTCTGTTTGTGGGGATTTGAACTTGTACGTCTAGTGTTAACGGTTCTATTTCTAGCTTACCTGTCTTTTGTGGATATAGAATAGCTTCTCTCAAAACTAGATAACGGTAAGGTTCTCCATTGTATGTTCCGTTTTTTACTTGCTGATTTCTATTATCAATATTTTGAGACCAGAAGTCGCGATATTTAGGACTATCCAGCTCGTTCCAGCCAGTAACACCTGTTTGATTTGCTACGTATATTTTATAAACTACTCTTATCGCCTCGTTTAAGTATGGATTAGAATTTGATACTTCTGCAACGAGATGTATGCTATCATCTACTCGCATAGAATTATCGTCTACATCTTTAGGTTGTTCTACGGCGCCAGTTACATTTATGACTTGCGGAATTGT
>NZ_MAAX01000187.1 GCF_002162835.1 Nonlabens dokdonensis | reverse complement strand
TTCACTTAAAAAAGGACCTTACGTATTTCATAAACTTGAATCTAAGGTGGCTCAAAACATTGAGTCTGGTAAAAAGAATGTTATTAAAACTTGGTCAAGATCTTCAATGATCACTCCAGACTTCGTTGGTCAAACAATTGCTGTGCATAATGGTAGACAATTTGTCCCTGTTTATGTTACTGAGAATATGGTTGGTCATAAGCTTGGAGAATTTTCACCTACTAGATCTTACAGAGGTCATGGTGGTGCCAAGAATAAAGGTAAGAAATAATCTAGGCTATGGGAGTTCGTAAAAGACAAATGGCTGAGAGGCTTAAAGAGGAAAAAAGCAAGATCGCTTTTGCTAAGTTGAATAATTGTCCAACTTCACCTCGTAAAATGAGATTAGTTGCTGATATTATTAGAGGTAAGAAAGTTGAGGATGCGCTAAGTATTCTTAAATTCTCTTCTAAGGAAGCTGCTGGAAGACTAGAGAAATTGGTATTAAGTGCTATTGCAAACTGGCAAGCTAAGAATGAAGATTCTGATGTTGCTGATGCAGGCTTAATTATTAAAGAGATCAGAGTTGATGGTGGTGCAATGTTAAAAAGACTGCGTCCTGCTCCACAAGGTAGAGCGCACAGAATTAGAAAAAGATCAAACCATGTTACACTTGTTTTGGGTGAATCAAACACATTAAAGGATAACTAATATTATGGGACAGAAAACAAATCCGATAGGAAATAGATTAGGTATTATCCGTGGTTGGGAATCCAACTGGTATGGTGGTAATGATTATGGTGACAAATTAGCTGAGGACGATAAGATACGTAAGTATATTCATGCGCGTCTTGCTAAAGCTAGTGTTTCCAGAGTAATTATAGAAAGAACTTTAAAGTTGGTTACTATTACTATAACCACTGCTAGACCTGGTATTATAATTGGTAAAGGTGGTTCAGAAGTTGATCGTCTTAAGGAAGAATTGAAGAAGATTTCAGGTAAGGATGTTCAGATTAATATTCACGAGATTAAACGTCCGGAATTAGATGCTCATCTTGTTGGATCTAGTATTGCTCGCCAAATTGAGAATAGAATTTCTTATAGAAGAGCTATTAAAATGGCTATCGCGGCAGCAATGAGAATGAACGCTGAAGGTATTAAAGTTCAGATTTCAGGTAGATTAAATGGTGCTGAAATGGCTCGATCTGAATCATATAAAGATGGTCGTATTCCGTTATCTACTTTTAGAGCTGATATTGATTATGCTTTAGTTGAGTCTCATACAACTTATGGTCGTATTGGTGTAAAGGTTTGGATTATGAAAGGTGAGGTTTATGGTAAGCGTGAGTTATCTCCTTTAGTAGGTCTTTCAAAGAAGCAACAAGGTAATAAAGGTGGTTCTAATAATAGAGGTGGAAACCGTCGTCGTAGAAAATAATAAAAGCTAGAAATGTTACAACCTAGAAAAACAAAATTTAGAAAGCAGCAGAAGGGTCGCATGAAAGGTGATTCTGGTCGCGGTAATCAACTAGCATATGGTACTTTCGGTATCAAATCCTTAGATTCCAATTTTATTAATTCCAGACAGATTGAGGCAGCTCGTATTGCGGCAACTCGTTTTATGAAAAGGGAAGGTTCTCTTTGGATTAAAATATTTCCGGATAAACCTATTACTAAAAAGCCTCTTGAGGTTCGTATGGGTAAAGGTAAAGGTAATGTTGAGTATTGGGCAGCTGTTGTAAAGCCAGGTAGAATTCTCTTTGAAATATCTGGTGTTCCTCAAGCTGTTGCTCAGGAAGCGTTAAGGCTTGCTGCTCAAAAGCTACCAGTAAAAACAAAATTTATAGTCGCTCGCGACTATCAAGAATAATATTAAGTCATGAAACAATCGGAAGTTAAAGGATATTCAGTTGAAGAATTGAAAGATAAGCTTGTTGAGTCCCAAGTGGCTTATAGTGAATTAAAAAGATCTCATAGTATGTCACCTCTTGATAACCCTTCACAGATTACCAAGTTACGTAAGACAATTGCGAGAATTAAGACAGCTTTAAATAATAAATAGTTACTATGGAGACTAGAAATTTAAGAAAAGAGCGTGTAGGTGTAGTTAAAAGTAACAAAATGCATAAGAGCATAGTAGTTGCTGAAGTTAAAAGGCAAAAACATCCTATGTATGGAAAATTCGTTTTAAAGACGAAGAAGTACGTTGCTCATGATGAGAATAATGATTGCAATGAAGGTGATACCGTTCGTATAATGGAAACTCGACCTTTAAGTAAGTCTAAGAATTGGAGATTAGTTGAAATTTTAGAAAGAGCTAAGTAATGGTACAACAAGAATCTAGATTAAAAGTAGCTGATAATACCGGTGCTAAAGAAGTTTTATGCATTCGTGTTTTAGGAGGTACTAAGAGAAGATATGCATCTGTCGGTGATAAGATTGTTGTATCTGTTAAAGAATCAACGCCGAATGGTAACATTAAAAAAGGTGCTGTCTCTACTGCTGTTGTAGTTAGGACTAAAAAAGAAGTTCGTAGACCGGATGGTTCTTACATTCGTTTTGATGATAATGCTTGTGTATTATTAAATCCAACTTCGGATATGCGAGGAACAAGGGTTTTTGGACCTGTTGCTCGTGAATTGCGAGATAAGCAATTCATGAAGATTGTTTCACTTGCACCTGAGGTACTATAGATAAAATTATGAAAAAGTTTAAAATTAAAACAGGAGATACTGTTAGGGTTATAGCTGGTGCTCATAAAGGAGCTGAAGGAAAAGTATCCAAAGTACTTCTTTCAAAGGATAGAGCTATAGTGGAAGGAGTTAATATGGTTTCCAAGCATGAGAAGCCTAGTGCTACAAATCCTCAGGGAGGAATAAAAGAAAAAGAAGCTTCGTTACACATTTCTAATTTATCATTAATTGATGGTAATGGTAAATCTACTAGAGTAGGTTTTACATCAAAGGATGGTAAAAATGTAAGGATTGCCAAAACAACTAAAGAAGTTATATAATCATGTCATACGTACCTAGACTAAAGGGAGAATATAAAGAGAGAATTACTTCGGCTTTACAAAATGAATTCTCATATAAAAATGTAATGGAAATTCCTAAACTGCAAAAGATTGTTTTAAGCCGCGGTGTTGGTGGAGCTGTTGCAGACAAGAAGCTTATTGATTATGCTTTAGAGGAGTTTACAACTATTACAGGGCAGAAGGCTGTGGCTACTCTTTCTAAAAAGGATGTTGCATCTTTTAAGCTGCGTAAGGGAATGCCTATAGGGGTAAAAGTTACATTACGCGGTGATCGTATGTATGAGTTTTTAGATCGCTTTGTGACTGTTGCGTTACCAAGGGTACGTGATTTTCAAGGTATCAAAGCCAATGGTTTTGATGGTAGAGGGAACTATAACTTGGGTATAACTGAGCAAATTATTTTTCCTGAAATCAACATCGATAAGGTTAACAAGATATCAGGAATGGATATTACCTTTGTAACTTCAGCTGAAACAGATAAAGAGGCTAAATCTTTGCTTACTGAGTTAGGTTTACCTTTTAAAAAGAATTAAAGAGATGGCAAAAGAATCAATGAAAGCGCGTGAGCGCAAACGTCAAGCACTTGTAGATAAGTATGCTGCAAAACGAAAAGCATTAAAAGAGGCTGGTGATTATGAAGAGTTGCAGAAGTTGCCTAAAAATGCTTCTCCTGTTAGATTACATAATAGGTGTAAGTTAACCGGAAGACCAAAAGGTTATATGAGACAATTCGGTATTTCACGTGTTATGTTTAGACAAATGGCTAATCAAGGCCTTATTCCTGGTGTTAAAAAAGCTAGTTGGTAACAGCTTAAAGATAAAATTATGAATACAGATCCAATCGCAGATTATCTAACAAGAATTAGGAATGCTGTCAGAGCAAATCATAGAGTTGTTGATGTACCTGCATCAAAGGTTAAGAAGGAGATTACAAAGATTCTTTTTGATCAGGGGTATATCTTAAGTTATAAATTTGAAGAAACTTCATCTCAACAAAATATTAAAATAGCCCTTAAGTATGATCGTGATACTAAAGAGTCGATAATAAAAGACCTTCAGCGTTTGTCAAAGCCAGGTTTGAGAAAATATGCAGGTGCCAAAGAGTTGCCTCGTGTTTTGAATGGTCTTGGTATTGCAATTATTTCAACTTCTCATGGTGTTATGACTGATAAGCAAGCACGCTCAGAGAATGTTGGTGGTGAAGTTCTTTGTTACGTATATTAAAAAATTGATATGTCTAGAATAGGAAAAAATCCAGTATCTATTCCTTCGGGAGTTACGGTTAAAGTAGAGAATGATATCATTATCGTTGAAGGTAAACTCGGAAAGTTAGAGCAGCCTTTTAGTGATGTTGTTATTGATGTTGATTCTGATTCAGTTGTTGTCAATAGACCTTCAGATGCCAAGGATCATCGTGCTAAGCATGGTTTGTACCGCTCGTTGATCAGTAATATGATAGAAGGCGTGTCTAAAGGTTGGACGAAAGAGTTAGAATTGGTTGGTGTAGGTTATCGTGCCTCTAATCAAGGTCAGAAGTTAGATCTATCACTTGGCTTTTCTCACAATATTGTTTTAAATGTTGCACCTGAGGTTAAAGTAGAAACGGTTTCAGAGAAAGGTAAGAACCCAATTGTCAAGTTAACATCTTTTGATAAGCAATTAGTTGGACAAGTAGCAGCTAAAATTAGAGCTTTTCGTAAGCCAGAACCTTATAAAGGTAAAGGTGTTCGATTTGTAGGTGAAGTTATACGTAGAAAGGCTGGTAAGTCAGCTTAATTAAATTATATTATGGCATTTTCAAAATCAGCAAGAAGAAATAAAATTCGTAAACGCATTCGTAAATCGATTGTGGGTACTGCAGAGCGTCCTCGTTTATCTGTCTTTAGGAGTAATAAGGAAATATATGCTCAATTAATAAATGATGAAAATGGTGTTACGTTAGCATCTGCTTCCTCAAGAGAGCTTGATAGTTCAATGGCTAAATCGGAAGCTGCTGTTGAAGTTGGTAAGTTAGTCGCTAAGAAAGCGAAAGATGCAGGTATCGCAACAGTATCGTTTGATAGAGGTGGTTATTTGTATCACGGACGAGTTCTCTCTCTTGCGCAGGGTGCTAGAGAAGGTGGGCTTAATTTTTAATCAGAAACATACAAAGTAATGTATCAAAAATATAAAAACGTAGAAACTGTAAAACCTGGTGGTCTTGAACTCAAGGATCGACTTGTAGGTGTTCAACGTGTTACTAAAGTAACAAAAGGTGGACGAGCTTTTGGTTTTTCTGCTATAGTCGTAGTAGGAGATGAAAACGGTGTAGTAGGTCATGGTTTGGGTAAATCCAAGGAAGTATCTGAGGCAATAGCTAAAGCTGTTGAAGATGCTAAAAAGAATTTAGTTCGTATTCCTTTAATGAAAGGTACTATCCCTCATGAGCAGAAAGGTAAGTTTGGAGGGGCGCGTGTTCTTCTGATGCCAGCATCTGAAGGTACTGGAGTAATTGCAGGTGGTGCCATTAGAGCAGTTTTAGAGGCTGTGGGAGTTCATGATGTATTAAGTAAAAATCAGGGATCCTCCAATCCTCATAATGTTGTGAAGGCTACTTTTGATGCTTTGTTACAATTACGTAGCGCTGAAATGGTCGCAAAACAACGAGGTATTTCTTTGAATAAAGTTTTTAACGGATAATTTAAGGACATGGGAAAATTAAGAGTTAAGAAAGTTCGTAGTGCAATTAATCGTACTGCTAGACAAAAGAAAACTTTAGAGTCTTTAGGATTGCATAAGATGAATCAAGTCGTTGAGCATGACGATAATCTTGTAATAAAAGGTATGATTGCTAAAGTTCAACATTTAGTTTCTGTTGAGGAAGCTTAAAAAATAATATAATGAGTTTACACAAATTAAATCCTGCTGAAGGGTCTGTTAAAAAGTCTGCTAAGATTATTGGTAGAGGTCAAGGTTCTGGTAAAGGTGGAACTGCTACACGTGGTCACAAAGGTGCTAAGTCAAGATCTGGTTACTCTAAGAAAGTCGGTTTTGAAGGTGGACAAATGCCATTGCAACGTCGTGTTCCAAAATTTGGTTTTACAAATATTAATCGTAAGGAATATACTGGTATAAATCTTGACGTTATTCAAGCGTATTATGACGAGGGTAGATTTTCTGATACAATTAAATTATCAGACCTTATTGCTGAACGTTTAGCTTCTAAAAACGATTTGATTAAAATATTAGGTAGAGGAGAATTAAGTGCTTCGATCAACATTGAAGCTCACAAATTTACTGGTACGGCTGTTTCTTCTATCGAGAAGGCTGGTGGTCAAGCTACAACAGTTTAATTCCTTATTATGAAGTTAATTGATAATTTACGAAATATCTGGAAGATTGAGGAGTTACGTGATCGTATCATTATGACACTAAGTTTACTATTGGTCTATAGGTTTGGTGCTCAAATTACTCTTCCTGGTATCGATTCTACCCAATTAGTAGGTCTTGCCTCCAATTTCAAGGATGGAATAGGTGGTATTCTTAATGCCTTTACTGGTGGAGCTTTCGCGAAAGCGTCTGTTTTTGCCCTAGGTATTATGCCTTATATATCTGCTAGTATCGTTGTTCAATTAATGGGTATTGCAATTCCGTATCTACAGAAATTACAAAAGGAGGGCGAATCAGGTAGAAAGAAGATTAATCAAATAACGAGATGGTTGACCATAGGTATTTGTTTAATTCAGGCTCCTAGTTATATGTTATCATTAACATCGTTAGGTGTTCCTGAGTCTGCTTTTATGATGCAGGATCAGCAAACCTTGTTTCTAGTTTTAAGTACTATTATCTTAGTCACTGGTTGTGTTTTTGCGATGTGGCTAGGTGAAAAAATTACTGATAAAGGTATTGGTAATGGTATTTCTTTACTAATTATGGTAGGTATCATTGCTACTTTACCACAGGCTTTTATCCAAGAAATTACTTCAAGGGTTGATGGTGTTGGTGGATGGTTTTTAATTATAGTGGAAGTCGTTATTTGGTTATTAATCATAGCTGCTTGCGTTATGTTAGTCATGGGTGTGCGTAAAATTCCTGTGCAGTATGCAAGAAGATCTGCAACTGGTGGATATGAAAAAAATGCTTTCGGTTCTCGTCAATACATTCCGTTAAAACTAAATGCATCTGGTGTTATGCCTATAATATTTGCTCAAGCAATCATGTTTGTTCCTTCGGCGATTGGTCAGTTAGACTCTTCATGGGCTAAATCCATAGCCGGTGCTTACACAGATATCTTTGGGTTTTGGTACAATTTAACTTTTGCTCTGTTAATCATAATATTTACTTATTTTTACACCGCAATAACGGTTCCAACTAACAAAATGGCTGATGATTTGAAGCGAAATGGTGGTTTTATACCTGGTATACGTCCCGGTACTGAAACTAGTGAATATCTTGACAGAATTATGTCTCAGATCACCTTGCCTGGTTCTTTGTTTCTTGCTGCTGTAGCTATTTTTCCAGCCATTATATCTTTAATAGGAGTTCAGCAGTCCTGGGCTTTGTTTTATGGTGGTACCTCTTTATTAATTATGGTCGGTGTAGCTATAGATACTATGCAGCAAATCAATTCATATTTATTAAACCGCCATTATGATGGTTTGATAAAAACAGGAAAAAATAGAAAAGCAGTAGCATAATGGCAAAACAATCGGCAATTGAGCAAGACGGATCTATTATTGAGGCTCTTTCTAACGCTATGTTTAGAGTAGAGCTTGAAAATGGTCACGTGGTGACTGCGCATATTTCAGGTAAGATGCGTATGCACTATATTAAATTATTACCTGGTGATAAAGTAAAATTAGAAATGAGTCCTTACGATTTAACCAAAGCAAGGATCACTTATAGATACTGATATGAAAGTAAGAGCATCAATTAAAAAAAGAAGTGCTGATTGCAAAATTGTACGTCGCAAGGGACGTTTGTATGTGATCAACAAAAAGAATCCTAAATTTAAACAAAGACAAGGGTAAGCTATGGCTAGAATTGCAGGGGTTGATATCCCAAAAAACAAACGTGGAGAGATAGCATTAACGTACATTTACGGTATCGGTAGAAACCGTGCCAAGGATGTTTTGATTTCTTGTGATGTTAGTGTTGATAAGAAAGTTAATGAGTGGGATGACGATGAAATTGGTAAGATTCGTGCTGCTGTAGGAGAGTTCACTATTGAAGGTGAGCTTAGATCTGAAACTCAGTTGAACATTAAACGTCTAATGGACATTGGATGTTATAGAGGTATTCGTCATAGATCAGGTTTACCGTTGAGAGGTCAACGTACTAAAAACAACTCTAGAACTCGTAAAGGAAAGCGTAAGACTGTTGCTAATAAAAAGAAAGCAACTAAATAAAAATTCATATGGCAAAGTCTAAAACTGTAGCTAAAAAGCGTAAAGTAATTGTTGATAGTATAGGAGAAGCGCATATATCTTCTTCTTTCAATAATATCTTAATTTCATTAACGAATAAGAAAGGTGAAGTAATTTCATGGTCTTCGGCCGGTAAAATGGGTTTCCGTGGATCTAAGAAGAATACTCCTTATGCAGCTCAATTGGCAGCAGAAGATTGTTCAAAAGTTGCTCATGAAGCTGGATTGCGTAAGGTAAAAGCTTATGTTAAAGGTCCTGGAAACGGTCGCGAGAGTGCTATTCGTTCTATTCATAATTCAGGTATTGAAGTTACTGAGATAGTTGATGTGACTCCATTACCACATAATGGTTGTCGTCCACCAAAAAGGAGAAGAGTTTAATAGTTATAATAATATCTAGTGATTATATGGCTACTGAAGGATATTGACCTGAATTCATAGTACATCACTTACTAAAATTTAAAACAAATGGCAAGATATAGAGGTCCTAAGGCAAAGATTGCTCGTAGATTTAGAGAACCAATTTTTGGCCCTAGTAAAGCTTTGGAGAAGAAGAATTATCCTCCAGGGATGCATGGTAACGCAAGACGCCGTGGTAAAGAATCTGAATATGCAGTTCAGTTAAAGGAAAAGCAGAAAGCTAAGTACACTTACGGTGTATTAGAGAAGCAGTTCCGACTAATGTTCGAAAAAGCAGTACGTAGTACAGGTATTACCGGTGAGGTATTACTTCAATTATGTGAGTCTCGATTAGATAATGTTGTTTATCGAATGGGAGTAGCTCGTACAAGACGAGGTGCTAGACAGTTAGTCTCACATAGACACATTACTGTTAATGGGCAGCTTGTAAATATACCATCTTACCAGTTGCAACCTGGTGATGAGGTAGCTGTACGTGAAAAGTCTAAATCGCTATCAGCTATTGATGATGCTTTATCAAGTAATGATAAGGTATATGATTTCATCACTTTCAACAAAGCATCAATGAAAGGTACTTTTGTATCTGTTCCTGAACGTTTACAGATTCCTGAAAATATCAAAGAACAATTAATCGTTGAATTGTACTCTAAATAATAACCAACATATTTAATAATCTTATGGCAATATTAAATTTCCAAAAGCCGGATAAAGTAATCATGATTGATTCTACTGATTTTGAAGGTAAATTCGAATTCAGACCATTAGAACCAGGTTATGGACTTACAGTTGGTAATGCACTTAGAAGAGTATTATTATCTTCATTAGAAGGTTTCGCGATTACATCAATTCGTATCGAAGGTGTAGATCATGAGTTTTCAACCATTGAAGGTGTTGTTGAAGATGTTACTGAAATTATCCTAAATTTCAAACAAGTTCGATTTAGAAGACAAATTGACGAGGTGGATAGTGAGGTAGTAAATGTTTCATTTTCTGGAAAGGATCAATTTACGGCTGGTGACATGCAAAAGCATATTTCAGGATTTCAAGTTTTAAATCCTGAATTGGTGATATGTAATACTGAAAGTAATGTAAGCTTTAATTTAGAACTTACGATTGAGAAAGGTCGTGGTTATGTTCCAGCTGAAGAAAATAAGAATAACAATGCTGCAATAGGTACTATTGCTATTGATTCTATTTTCACACCAGTTAAGAATGTGAAATATAGCATTGAAAATTACCGTGTAGAGCAAAAAACTGATTTTGAAAAATTAGTTTTTGAAATTATTACCGACGGTAGTATTCATCCTAAACATGCCTTAACTGAAGCAGCTAAAACGCTTATTCACCACTTTATGTTATTCTCTGATGAGCGTATCACTCTTGAAGCTGATGAAATTGCTCAGACAGAAACTTATGATGAAGAGAGTCTTCATATGAGACAGTTGCTTAAGACTAAGCTTGTAGACATGGAATTATCTGTAAGAGCTTTAAACTGCTTAAAAGCTGCAGAGGTTGAAACATTAGGCGATCTTGTCTCATATAACAAGAACGACTTAATGAAATTTAGAAATTTCGGTAAGAAATCTTTAACAGAGTTAGAAGAGTTAGTCAATGTCAAAGGTTTGAACTTTGGTATGGATTTAGCAAAATATAAATTAGACCGTGACTAGTATTTAAGCTAGTTAAAGAATATATAGATCATGAAACACGGAAAGAAAGTAAATCATTTAAGTAGAAAAACAGCTCACCGTAAGGCAATGTTGTCAAATATGAGTTGTTCACTTATCGAGCATAAACGTATCAATACTACAGTTGCAAAAGCGAAAGCTCTTAAGCAATTTGTAGAGCCTTTGATAACTAAGTCAAAAGAAGACACTACGCACAATCGTCGTTTGGTTTTTTCTAAGCTTAGAAGTAAAGAAGCTGTAACTGAATTGTTCAGGGATGTAGCTGCAAAAGTAGCTGATAGACCTGGTGGATACACTAGAATTATTAAGTTAGGTAATCGTTTAGGAGATAACGCAGATATGGCTATGATTGAGCTTGTGGACTATAATGAAGTTTACAAGTTAGATGCCACTAATAAAAAATCTTCTACACGTCGTAGCAGAAGAAGTAAATCTTCATCTAAAACTTCACCTGTTGTAGAAAACAATACTAATGAAGAAGAGTAATTTTCTTTATAACTTGTAAAAAAAGGATCAATGATTTTTTCATTGATCCTTTTTTTTTAAATTATTTTTGATATTATTTTATTATGGAATACTTAGAAAAAAAAGACGCAATTATTTTATTGGAAGATGGAACTATTTTTCATGGTAAAGCTGTAGGAATTGGAGGAACTGCTACTGGTGAAATTTGCTTTAATACTGGTACAACGGGATATCAAGAAATCTTTTCTGATCCTAGTTATTTTGGTCAGATAATGGTTACTACTAATGCTCACATTGGTAACTATGGAGTAAGTGTGAATGATGAAGAATCTGATTCAATAAAAATTGCCGGATTGGTTTGTAAGAACTTTTCTGAAGTTTATTCTAGAGAATTGGCAGATTCGGATTTACTAACTTTATTAAAGAATCAAAACCTTGTTATTATATCAGATGTTGACACTCGCGCACTAGTTTCTTACATTAGAGATAATGGTTCTCAAAATGCTATTATTTCTTCAGATATATTAGATAAAGATTCTCTAAAATCCAAGTTGTCAGAAGTGCCTTCTATGAAGGGGCTAGAACTTGCCTCAAAAGTATCCTGTAAACAACCTTATTTCTTTGGAGATGAAAATGCACCTCTAAGGGTTTCTGCTTTAGATCTTGGAGTTAAAAAGAATATATTACGTAATCTTGCTAGTAGAGGAGTATATATAAAGGTGTTTCCCTATAACACTACCTTCAAAGACATGCAACAATTCAATCCTGATGGTTATTTCTTATCTAATGGTCCTGGAGATCCAGAACCTTTAATAGATGCTATTCAGACTACTAGAGAGATTCTCGATGCAGAAAAGCCACTGTTCGGTATATGTCTAGGTCATCAAGTTATTGCTTTGGCAAATGGTATTTCCACATTTAAAATGCATAACGGTCATAGAGGGATTAATCATCCTATAAAAAATGTTGCTACCGGAAAAGGTGAAATCACGTCGCAAAATCATGGTTTTGCTATAAACCGAGAGGAAACCGAAGCAAATGAAAATATAAAAATTACACATTACCACCTTAATGATAATACCGTGGCTGGTATAAAACATGTTTCAAAACCTTGTTTCTCTGTACAATATCATCCAGAAGCAGGTCCTGGGCCTAATGATGCCACTTATTTATTTGATCAATTTATAGAATTAATTAACCAAAACAAAGATTTAAAATGAGCACAATTATAGAAGTACACGCAAGACAAATATTTGATTCACGTGGGAATCCAACAGTAGAAGTAGACGTTTTCACATCTAATGGTGTAATGGGTAGAGCAGCTGTGCCTTCTGGTGCTTCAACTGGTGAACATGAAGCTGTAGAATTGCGAGATGGTGGTAAATCCTTTATGGGTAAAGGAGTAGGAAACGCGGTTAATAACGTTAATACTCTTATAGCAGAGGAATTGCTTGGCACATCCGTTTTTGAACAAGCCTATATTGATCAATTAATGATCGATTTAGACGGCACGCCTAATAAGGCTAAGTTAGGTGCAAATGCAATTTTAGGTGTTTCTCTTGCTTGTGCAAAAGCAGCAGCAAACGAGCTGGGACAACCATTTTACAAATACATAGGAGGAATAAGTGCATGCAAGTTACCAGTTCCTATGATGAATATTATAAATGGAGGTTCTCATAGTGATGCTCCTATAGCATTTCAGGAATTTATGGTAATGCCAGTAGAAGCAGAAAGTTTTTCTCATGCCCTACAAATGGGTACAGAAATTTTTCATCATTTGAAAAAAGTACTTCACGATCGAGGTCTTAGTACTGCCGTTGGAGATGAAGGAGGATTTGCACCTACACTTGATGGAACTGAAGATGCACTTGATACTATATTAAAAGCTATAGAAAACGCAGGTTATACGCCAGGAAAAGATGTGATGATTGCACTTGACTGTGCTGCTGCAGAGTTTTTTGTAGACGGTAAATATGACTATACAAAGTTTGAAGGTGATAAAGGTGTAATACGCTCTAGTAAAGAGCAAGCTGAATATTTAGCTTCATTAGCAAGTAAATACCCTATTATCTCCATTGAAGATGGAATGGATGAGAACGATTGGGACGGTTGGAAAATCCTTACAGAATTAGCAGGTGATAAAGTGCAGCTTGTAGGAGATGACCTTTTTGTAACTAATGTAGAGCGTTTAGAAAAGGGTATTAAGAATGGAATTGCAAATTCTATTCTTATTAAAGTTAACCAGATAGGAACTTTGAGCGAGACTATTGCAGCTGTTACTATGGCGCATAAGGCAGGCTATACATCAGTAATGTCACATAGAAGTGGAGAGACAGAAGATTATACCATTGCAGACCTTGCAGTAGCGTTATCTACAGGACAAATTAAAACAGGTTCCGCTTCTCGATCTGATAGAATGGCAAAATACAATCAGTTGCTTCGTATAGAAGAAGAATTAAACGACTCTGCATATTATCCTGGTAGAGACGCATTTCAATTGTAAGCAACTATTTAAAATATCGCTTTCGCGAAAGCGAGATACTAAGCCATCCATATAAGGGTGGCTTTTTTATTTGATAAATGTTAAGTGAAAATATCGATGAAGTGCATGTATTATAGTTAAAAATCGTTTTATTAAGGCAAAAAGTAATTATTTACGTTTACCTGTTGTTTATTTGTAATTCCAAAAACTAAGTACAAATGAATAAATTTTCCTTTTTCACCTTACTGGCGATATTGCCACTCTTCACTTTTGCGCAATCTATTTGGCAACCAGCAAATACGCTACAATTAGATAAGATAGAAGATCGTTTTAGACCTATTCAACCTAATCAATTTGATCTTTTCGAAATTGATCAAAATGCGCTATCAGATAAGTTAGTTAATGCGGTCGATAGATTTTCTGGTGGGGCGGCCATTAATGTTGATTTCCCTATAGAAAATAATACGTTTGAAACCTTCAGTGTATACACTTCTGGGACTGTATCACCTGAATTGCAAACACAATATCCTAAGATCACTTCTTTTGTAGGTCAGAGTCAACAAAACCCTTTAAATAAAATCTATTTTACGATTACACCTAAAGGTTTTCACGGACTGATAACTGGAGAGAAAATTCTTTATATGGATCCTTATTCAAAGGTTTCTCCAGAGTCTATAATGATTTATAACAGAAAAAACTTGAATAGAGCAGGTGATGATAATTTTGAATGTCATTATACCGACGTTGTTGACGAAAGTTTAATGGCTGAATTCGAATCAAACTTTACTACTAAAGCTTTTGGTGATAGGTTTTTTAGAACGTACCGGATAGCTATTGCAGGAACGGCTGAATATACTGCCTATCATGATGATGGAGATGTCTCTAATGGTGATGCTGTAGCTGATGCACTTGCCGCTATGGTGGTTACTCTTACCAGAGTTAATTCAGTTTATGAGCAAGAAATGTCTATGAGGTTTTCTTTAGTAGGAAATAATAGTAGTATTATTTACACTGATTCTCAAACCGATCCTTACAGTAATTACTCCGGATCTGCAATGTTAGGTGAAAATGAAACTAATTTAAATAATACCATTGGGTCTGGAAATTTTGATATAGGACATGTTTTCTCTACTGGAGGTGGAGGAATTGCCGGTACTAGTCCATGTGCAGGAGGTAAGGCGCGTGGAGTAACAGGTATTGTAACGCCGGAGTTTGACCCTTTTGATATAGATTATGTATGTCATGAAATAGGTCATCAATATGGTGCCAGTCACACTTTTTATAATGGATGTTTTGGAGGTAGTCCTTCTTCTAGACCATTTGAAACGGGAAGTGCTTCTACAATTATGGGATATGCTGGAATATGTGCTCCGAATGTACAAGACAATTCTGATGGTTACTTTCATTTGATAAGTTTGTTTGAAATGCAATCTAGTATTGATGGTGATACATGTGATACACAGGTTGCTCTTTCAAATTTAAATCCTTCAGCACCATCGCCTGTTAATCCTGGTAATAAAACAATTCCTAAATCTACTCCATTTAAATTAACATCCACCTCTAGTGTGGCTCCTGATTCAGGAGAGATTTATACGTATAATTGGGAGCAATTAGATACAGGTGCAGCAGCAGCTACAGGTGCACCGCAGCCTCCAGTCGCGAGTAATACTTCTGGTCCTATGTTTAGAAGTAAATTTGCTTCAACGAGTCCTACACGCTACTTTCCTAATTTAGAAGATTTGGTTCAAAATGTAGATCCAATTTGGGAAGAGTTGCCTAGTGAAGAAAGAGAAATGAGATTCTTTTGTACTATAAGAGATAACAACCTTAATGGAGGACAAACTAATTATGCAGGTACAACTTTAACAGTAGGTGCAGCAGGTCCTTTTGTTTTAAATTCTCCAGATGGTGGTGAAATATGGCATGAAGGTGAAAATAGAAACATAACATGGGCTGTAAATGGAACCAACTCTACAACTTACTCTACTGAAGTAAATATTTTATTGTCAATCGATGGTGGTTTTACTTACCCTTTTGTTCTAGCTTCAAATACAAATAATGATGGGACTCAAACTGTAACTATACCTAATGGTGTTAAAACTTCGACAGCTAGGATTATGGTAGAGGCTTCAAATAATTATTTTTTTGATATAACTAATAATAATTTTGAAATTAAAGAAGGTACTTTTGAACTAACTGCTGCCACAAACGATTTTTCGTCTTGTAGCCCTAATGATGGTACCTTTTCATTTAATTATAATGCTGCTCCTAATTTTAATGAAACTATAAATTTTACTGCCGTAGGATTACCTGCCGGTTTATCAGCTAGTTTCTCACCTAGCAATACATCTGTTGATGCAACCGTAAATGTTAGTATTACTGGTACTTCAAACGTAGAAGCTGGACAGTATAACTTCAGTGTACAAGCGCAATCAACTACTGCTACTATTTCTGAAGATTTTAGTTTTAAAATTTTTGAAAATAATGTAGGTGATGTTGTTCAAACCAGTCCTATTAATGGTGCTGGTAATCAAGTTGCAAACCCAATACTAGAATGGATCGATCTTGAAAGTGCATCGAGTTATTTAGTTGAAATTTCTGAATCAAGTGACTTTTCAACAATAGTAGAATTTGATACAGTTTCTTTTGAAAATAGCTATCAACCATCGTCACTAAGTCACAGTACTATATATTACTGGCGAGTAACGCCATCTAATGACTGTTCTACAGGTCAGAATGCTAGTATTTCGTCCTTTCAAACAGCTCAAGATGTTTGTAGAGTATATGATAATGAAACATATATTAACACAGCGCAACCAGCAAACAGGCAAAATCAATGGGATACTAGTGTTAATGCAGTAAGTGCAATAGTCAATGTGCCAGACGATATAGAAATTACTGAATTAAGTTTCTACATGAGGGCTAGTCATAATGACACAGGACATATAAAGATGCAATTAAGTGCACCTTCAGGTAGATTTTCTGAAGTGTACAATCGTGAATGTGCAGCTGGTCGCAATTTTGATTTAATTGTAAGTGATAGTGGTACTCAAAACTTTGGTTGTAATCCTGGTTACACTGGAGCTTTAACTGGTAATCAGCGTCCTGGACAGGCGTTTACTAGATTTAACGGATTGAGCGCCCAAGGAGAATGGGTGTTACTAGCTACTGATAGAACGGCTGGAACCGGTGGAACTTTCAATGAATTTTCTGTAACAGTTTGTGGTAGATTGCAATATGTAAATGATATCGATAATGATAGAAATTTAGGTCTGACTACTGCATTTAATGGTACTAATACAATTAATCAAACACTTCTGAGATCTGCACAAGCAGGTTTTACAAATGCTAATTTGACTTACGTCGTTACTAATGATGTAGACTATGGTCAAATTCAATTAAATGGAGTTGATCTTAATGTAGGAGATACATTTACTCAAGGAGATTTAAATAACGACCTTATTCAATATGTTCATAATTCTACAGAGTTAGTTAATTCTGATTCATTTGATTATACAGTTTTGGGAGGTTCTAATACATTACTAGAAGGAGAGACCTTTTCTATAACCATAAACGATCCTGTGCTTATTTATGATGGTGCCTCTTGGGAGCCATTTGCACCTAATGCAGACACTGGTTCAATTAATGCTCAAGTACTTTCTGGTGTTGCACCTATTAGTTTAAATGCGTCTATTAATAACATGGCAGTTAATGGTGGTGTGTTAGATATAGCCACTGGTATCTCACTAACAGTTAATGGTTCATTGACAGTTGATGGTGTCTTAGAAGGAAGAGCAGGTGATTTAATAATTAATAACTCTAGCTCTCAAGCTATCACTGGTGTGGGAACTCTGGAACTAGGAGTAGTAGAAATAAATAATCCTTCAGGTCTCAATTTTAATACAACCACAAATATTTACAAGGTATTGATGCCACAATCCTCGACATTATTTTTTAATAATAACGTCACATTTAAAAGTAATGCATCGGGAACTGGTCAACTTGATAACGCACAAAATGCTACTATTAATGGAAATGCTAAGGTAGAACAATATATTCCAGCTAAAAGAGCGTATAGATTTTTAGCATCATCAGTAAACTCAACTAATGCGATAAGAGCTAACTGGCAAGAAGGAGGTTCTAATGCTCCTGGCTTTGGAACTCACATAACTGGTGGCGGAGCAGCAAATGGATTTGATGTAAACAGTTCTGGTGCAAATTCACTATTTACATTTGATAATAATAATCAAGGCTGGACAGCGTTTGCAAACACAAATATTCAAACACTAGAAGTAGGTACTCCTATTAGAATGTTTGTACGAGGTGATCGTACCGTAGACCTTACTGATAATAACACCACTCCTACAAATACAACATTGAGATCTAGCGGTACACTTCATAGTGGTGATTTTTCTCAAAGTTTTACTACATCAAATCAGCAGTTTGCCATGATTGCAAACCCATATCAAGCGATTGTTGATTTTGAAGAAGTTCTAAGCGACGCCAGCACTACAGGTCTTAACTCATCATTTATGTATGTATGGGACCCTAATATCAATACCAGAGGTGCATATGTGACAGTAGATGTTACTGTAGGTAACGGTATGGCTTTACCTACAAGTAGTGATGCAAATAAGTTTTTACAGCCGGGACAATCAGTTTTTGTCCCTACCACGGGACCTTCAAACATTATGTTTAGAGAAAGTGACAAAACGGTTACGGAGTCCTTAACTCAAGTATTTAGTTCACTTAATCAAAACACGTTTATAAGTATTTCACTTAAGGATGCAACAAATACAAACTTGTTAGATCAGACTATACTACAATTTGACACAGCGTTTGATAATGCTGTTACTACTCAAGATGCTTATAAATTTACAAATATTGATGAGTCGCTTGCCTCAGTT
>NZ_MAAX01000040.1 GCF_002162835.1 Nonlabens dokdonensis | reverse complement strand
CAATATGCGCAACAATACGTTAACCTACAACCTAGCAATGTGCTACAAATAAAGCTGAGGTCTTTGTACAATGTGGACGCAACAGATTATACGGCTGTCTTTAATATCGTTCAAGTAGGTAAAACTGCAGAGGAAACTACAAAACTGATGAACGATAAAATTGAAATTGTAAAACAAGACCTGAAAAGCAAGGGTTTTCAAGGGCAGTTCTCATTAGACATGATATCCTTCGTCCCGCAATATGAAATAGAAGTTACTAAAAAGCTTTTCTCTAAAACATATACCGAAGTTCCTGTAGGTTTTGAACTGCAACAAAACCTCTTGATCAGTTACAAGAAAGACAGTGATTTTCAAAAAATCCTTACTGCTTGTGGTAAAGCCGAAGTATACAACCTGGTAAAAGTAGATTACTACGTAAAAAATCTAGAAGCCATTTATGAAGATCTACAAAACAAGCTTCTTGCTGAAGTTGCAAAAAAGAAAGCATACTACGAGAAACTAGGTTTTAAAATGGAAGACTACAATGTCATGATGGCCGACAAAAAATACTACCACACACCTAAGGATTTCTACAAAAGCTACCTCGCTGCAGAAAACATAAGCATGGAATCTCTTAAAAATCAGAAAAATGTAACCTCTGTTAGAAAGCCCACATCATATTATTATGACCCTATCCCGTACAACGGTTATGACATCGTAGTAAACGCAGCAATCACAAAGCCTGTTATTCAGTTAGGTATGGATTTAAGCTTACAATACAACTTAAAACCAATTGAGATAAAACCAGAACCAAAACCTGCTCCAGTAAAAACTCCTGATCCTAAAGTGTACGTAGTAAGTCCTAATGGACCTATAGATATCAAACAAATACCTAATAACTAGAGACGTTTCCAAAATTAAACAAAGTATAAAAACCTTTCCCTTTTTTGAAGGGAAAACAGGTTGGCGACGAAATCAGCAACGCTGATGGAGCAACCAAAAGGGTTTTACGGTTGAATTAAAAAATAAAACAATATGAAAAATTTAAAAACACTAGCTCTATCATTGAGCATCGCAGCATTTCTTTCCTGCAAAGGAAATACTCAGGGAAACCAAATCGCAACTATTGATGAATTCATTGAAGCGCCTGTAATTATAGCAAACACAAAACCTGCAACTATACAAATAGCTTTATTGCTAGACACCAGCAATAGTATGGACGGACTTATCGATCAGGCCAAAACCCAATTGTGGGATATTGTAAATAAAATGTCGAGTGCTCAATGCAACGATCAACAAGCATTATTAGAAATTGCTATTTATGAATATGGGAACAGCCGTTTAAGTGCTAACGACGGTTTTGTACGTGAGGTGCTTTCCTTTTCTACAGACCTAGACTTGATCAGTAAAGAGCTGTTTAGTTTAAGAACTAATGGCGGCGAGGAATACTGTGGTACCGTTATCGATAAATCACTAAAACATCTCGAATGGAAAGATGGAAAAAACGACTTAAAAATGATTTTCATCGCAGGTAACGAAGGTTTTAATCAAGGTTCTGTACCTTTTTCTTCTAGTATTGCACAAGCTATAGAAAAAGACGTCACTGTAAACACCATTTTTTGTGGCGACTGGAATACAGGAACGCAATTGCGCTGGAAAGAAGGAGCCGTTCTAGGAAAAGGTGAATACATGAATCTAGATCACAATCAAAAATCGACCTATGTAGCAACTCCTTATGACGATGAAATTCTAGAATGGAATAAAAAACTGAATAATACTTATGTGTATTACGGCCGTCAAGGTGAAGATAAAAAAATGGCTCAAGTACAAATGGACGAAATGGTTCAGGAAGCCTCTATTCAGGCAAATGTAAAACGTAGTGTAGCAAAATCTTCTTCAAATTACCGCAACTCCACATGGGATCTTGTAGATGCGATGGAAGATGAGGAAGCGAGAGAAGGCTTTTTCAAATCAGAGAATCTAGCTACATTACCAGATAGTTTGCGCAATAAAAGTAAGAAGGAGATTACCGCTTTCGCGAAAGTAAAAAAACAAGAACGAACTTCAATACAGAACAAGATTCAAGAACTTAATAAAAAGAGAGATAACTATATTAAAAAACAATCACTTAGTGAATCTAATGGTTTAGAATCTGCCATGTTTCAAGCGATTAAAAAACAGTCTAGCTCAAAAGAATACACTTGGGATTAAACAATGAAATATCTTTTTCTATTATCAGTACTATTTGTATACTCGTTGAAAGTTCAAGGACAGGCATCTTCTTCAGGTGCCTTTTCTTTTGAATTGCACTTTTCTATTGAGGAATTTGATGTATACAACGTGTCCTACCTTCCTAGAAATGGTCATGTACTTAAAGACATTCATGCGATTATTGATCAAAAAAACAACTCCATTACTGTAAAAGGTAAAAATGAGTACGTGGTAGGTGTTCCTTTTCCCGTAATAATTATTGAAAAAAAGAATTCACCAGAAAATGCTGCCATCCATCAAGTTATTTATATGCATCAGCTTGTAAAAAGCCACGCATCTCCCAAAATAATGATAGATATCACGCCCCAAATAGGTTCCATTTATAAGTTAGACTTATCAGCAAAAAGTAACACGCTCAATGACCTTCACAAAGCTCAATTTTGTGATAATGAATACTGTAAATTAGAATACAATACCATCATATCTAAAAAGGATCAATTTGCATTTTTAGCCTCAGCGTCTTTTGAAAACATTCAAAAAAAGCCAGCTAAAAAAGAACCACAAAAGTCGTTTTTCTATTGCTACGCTACTGAATTTATAAATCCCGATCAGGTAAAGGCATTTACGACTAGATATGATATAGACTTTGAGTCTATGACCGGTGATTTAAATGATCTCGCTTTCGCGAAAGCGAAACAACACAATTACCATGTAGCTCTGTTTCTCAATAAAAACTATGGTAAAGAATGGCACGCACAGTTACCTGTTGATGTGATAGGGCTATTTGATTAGAACTTGTTGAAAAACATGAGATAGAATAAGGCTTTTGAATAAGGCTAAATCGTACTTTTGATACTCCTAAAAAAGTATCGTTTTGGCATCAAAATCTAAGAAGGTTACTCCTTTAATGCAGCAGTACAATAAAATCAAGATGAAATATCCTGATGCGTTGCTGCTTTTCCGTGTTGGAGATTTTTATGAAACTTTTGGTGAAGATGCGGTAAAAACAGCACGCATACTGAATATCGTTCTTACGGCTCGTAATAATGGTGGCGATCAAATCGAGTTGGCTGGTTTTCCTCATCATTCATTAAACACGTATTTACCCAAACTGGTCCGTGCGGGAGAACGTGTTGCGATATGCGATCAATTAGAAGATCCCAAGCAAACTAAAACCATCGTAAAACGTGGTGTTACCGAACTAATCACACCAGGAGTTGCGCTTAATGATGAAGTATTAAGTTCTAAAACAAATAATTTTCTTGCAGCGCTTTCAGTTAATAGAAATGTTTATGGGGTCGCTTTTTTAGATATTTCTACAGGAGAATTTTTAGTTTCTCAAGGCTCTAAAGAAGAAGCAGATAAATTACTTCAAAATTTCAGTCCTAGTGAATTATTAGTAACTCGAACTGATAAAAAAACTTTAGCTCAAGAGTTTCCTTATGATTTGCCTTTTTTTCATTTAGAAGATTGGGTATTTCAAATAGACTTTGCTAAAAACTCATTATTGAGTCATTTTAAGGTCAATTCTTTGAAAGGTTTTGGAGTAGAAAAATTAGATCAAGCACTGATTTCAGCTGGTGCAATTCTACATTATCTAGAGGAGACACAACACGATAAGATTGATCATATTTCAAATATATCACGTATTGAAGATGATAATTATGTTTGGATGGATCGATTCACCGTTCGCAATCTAGAACTATATACTCCATTAAGTCAAGGCGCTGTAACGTTAATTGACGTGATTGATAAAACCACCACAGCGATGGGTGGACGCATGCTTAAAAGATGGATGGCATTTCCATTAAAGGATCCTGCTCAAATTAAAAAACGACATGATGTGGTAGAATTTTTTACTACCTCGCAAGAACAGCAAGAAGAAATCAAATCGTATTTAAAACGCATGAGCGATTTAGAACGATTGATTTCAAAGGTTGCCGTTGGTAAAATATGTCCTAGAGAAGTGGTTCAACTTAAAAATAGTCTGGAAGCTATTATCCCTATTAAAGAAAAGGCACTAGCATCTGATAATAAAGCGCTTAACATTATAGGTGAAAGTCTCAACCCTTGTCTTCATCTTATAGATCTTTTCAAAAAGGCTATAGATGAAAATGCTCCTGTAAACATTTTAAAAGGTGACACTATAGCACAAGGTTATAATACAGAGTTAGATGAATTAAGAGGACTTGCCACTTCAGGTAAAGATTATCTCGATAATATGCTCGCTAGACATAGTGAAGAAACTGGAATAACAAGTTTAAAAATATCTAGTAATAATGTATTCGGATATTATATTGAGGTTAGAAACACACATAAAGATAAAGTCCCTGCAGAGTGGACTAGAAAACAGACTCTGGTAAATGCAGAGCGTTACATCACTGAAGAGTTAAAAGAATACGAAGGTAAAATCCTAGGTGCCGAAGAACGCATTAATGCATTGCAACAAGAATTATTTGAAAATGTGGTTAGAGAAATTCATCCTTCTATTAAGACCATTCAGAATAATTCGCAATTGATAGGACAATTAGATTGTTTGATTTCTTTTGCTTTACATGCGATTACTTCAAATTACGTAAGACCAATAATTCTAGATAACGACGCTTTAGAAATCAAAGGTGGAAGACATCCGGTAATTGAGAAAATGCTGCCGGCAGATCAACCTTACATTCCTAACGATGTACAACTAGATCGAGACTCACAACAAATCATCATGATTACTGGTCCTAACATGAGCGGTAAAAGTGCTATTCTACGACAAACTGCTTTGATTGTTCTGCTCGCTCAAATAGGAAGTTTTGTTCCTGCAGAAGAAGTGAAAATGGGAATAGTAGATAAAATTTTTACTCGTGTAGGTGCTAGTGATAATATTTCTCAAGGAGAATCTACCTTCATGACTGAAATGAATGAAAGTGCCAGTATTTTGAATAATATCAGCGAGAAGAGTTTAGTACTATTAGACGAAATAGGTCGAGGAACAAGCACTTATGATGGTATTTCTATAGCATGGGCCATTACAGAATATCTTCACGAGCATCCATCCAGTCCTAAGACGCTTTTTGCAACTCACTATCATGAGTTGAATGAAATGACTTCTCAATTTGAGCGCATTAAAAACTTTAATGTTGAAGTAAAGGAATTGAAGGATAAAGTTCTCTTCATGCGCAAATTAGTTTCCGGTGGTAGTCATCACAGTTTTGGAATTCATGTAGCAAAAATGGCAGGAATGCCACAACAAGTGATTTCAAAAGCCAATAAGATTTTAAAACGTTTAGAAAAAACTCATAAGCAAGAAGACTCTAAAGAAGCTATGAAAAACCTTCAGGAGGAAGAAATGCAACTAAGCTTCTTCAATTTAGACGATCCACTACTCGAAAATATCAAGGAAGAAATCCTTCAGGTAGATATAAATACGCTCACTCCAGTAGAAGCATTGATGAAACTCAATGAAATTAAACGTATGCTGATAAAAAAAGAGGCTAATACCTAATAATTTTCTGCTTTTTCCTTTGCATTATAAGGAAAGTTGTTAAATTTGCAACCGCTTTAGAATTCTTTTGACTTTTAAAGCAATTGCGAAAGTAGCTCAGGGGTAGAGCATCACCTTGCCAAGGTGGAGGTCGCGAGTTCAAATCTCGTCTTTCGCTCTAAAAACTGTTCTTTTTTCAGATTTTATAAATACCAATGATGTGCCGCTGGCACAATCGCTCGAGTGGTGGAATTGGTAGACACGTTGGACTTAAAATCCAATGGGTAGTAATGCCCGTACGGGTTCAAGTCCCGTCTCGAGTACAAAAACCTCATAGTCAATTGATTATGAGGTTTTGTTTTTTATATACTCTTCAATAGCAAATAGTCATGAATCTAAAGCGCATGTCTCTTAAATGTTATTGATAAGTCTAGCATTATTAGAGTAAAGATCAAATCACTCAGGAATAGCGGCAATCAATTTCTTAGTATAGGCACTTTGTGGATTTGCATATAATTCATCAGCTTCATTTTTTTCTTCTATTTTTCCCTTGTTCATGACGATGACTTGATCGCAAAAGTATTTTACAACCGCTAGGTCATGAGAGATAAATAAATAAGAGAACCCAAAATCTGCTTTAAATTCATTGAGCAAATTCAAAACCTGTGCTTGAACTGATATATCAAGTGCACTCACACTTTCATCACATACAATTAATTTAGGTTCCAAAGCAACCGTTCTTGCGATTCCTATACGCTGTCTTTGGCCACCACTAAATTCATGCGGATATCTATTGTAATGTTCCTCAGTTAATCTTACTCGTTTTAGAAGATGAAGGACTTTCTCTTTTCTATGAGCGTTATTTTTACCTATTCCATGCCATTTCATAGGCTCGATGATAGCTTGTCCTACGGTTAATCTCGGATTTAAGGAAGCAAATGGATCTTGAAAAATAATTTGAATCTCTTTACGCAGCTCGCGTAATTCTTTACCTTTTAGATGAGTAATGTCACAGTTGCGATAAATAATGTTTCCGCTAGTAGTATCAATAAGTCGTAAAATGAGGTTGCCTAATGTACTTTTACCGCATCCACTCTCTCCTACTAAGCCTAAGCTTTCGCCAGCAAATAAGTCAAAACTGACATGATCTACCGCTCTAAAGAATTGTTGCTTTTCAAAAAGTCCTTTCTTAAGTTTAAAATCCTTGACAACTTCTTTTACTTGTAATAAAGGCTCTCGTTTATAAAGATCGGAATGCAATTCTTTACGAGTGGTAGGCGTGATAACATCATCTTCTACCGTACCTTCTATAAAATCTGAGATAGTAGGCAGTTTTTTTACTCTTACAGTTGTACTAGGTCTAGAGGCTATCAGCGCTTTTGTATAAACTTCTTTAGGCGATTCAAAAACTACATCGCTTTTTCCTTGCTCCACAATTCTACCTTGATACATGACTAAAATGCGATCTGCAATAGATTTTACTAAAGACAAATCATGCGAAATAAAAAGTATACTCATCCCATATTCTTCTTGCAATTCTTTGAGCAAGTAAATAATTTCCTTTTGCACCGTTACGTCCAGAGCAGTCGTAGGCTCATCTGCAATGAGTAATTTAGGTTTACAAGCAATCGCCATCGCTATCATGACACGTTGCATTTGTCCACCGCTTATCTCGTGAGGAAATTTATCAAATGTTGTTTCAGGAATAGGAAGTTTTACTTTTCCAAATAGCCGTAATACTTCTTTTCTAGCCGCTACGTTACTTATGGATTGATGTTTTTGCAATACCTCAACAACTTGCTTGCCGCAGGTGATAGTAGGATTGAGAGAGCTCATAGGTTCTTGGAAGATCATGCTTATCTCGCTTCCGCGAAAGCGAGACCAGTCGGAACCTCTTACTTTTAATAAGTCTCTTCCTAATAATGTGAGTTCCTGGGCATTTATGTTAGCTGCTTTAATAGGTAACAAACCCATCAAGGCTTTACTGGTAACCGACTTACCACTACCAGATTCTCCGACTACGGCTAGTATTTCATTTTGAAAAATATCAAAGTTGATATCATGCAAAACTTGAGTGTTTTGTTTCCCATTTGAAAAAGAGACGTTGAGACCTTTTATGGAGGCGATGGTATTATTTTGAGATGATCTGGTCATCATTAAGGATAGGTTCTTTACGTAGTTTAAGAACTATTTGTGCTACCGCGACCACATCTTTCTCGCAATAGTTTGCAATGCGCTGGATATCTTGATCGACATAAAACACGTCTCTTACCTGTGAGCCGTCTATATCATTTTTAGGAGATGGAATATCTAGAATACGCGTCAATAATTTTAAGCTGGTATAATGTTTATAATCACCAAACTTCCACAACTCTAAGGTGTCTAGATGAGGCACTTCCCATGGTTTTTTACCAAATAAATTAAGCTTTGCAGGAATCTCAACTCCTAAAATAATCATCCTTCTCGCGATATATGGAAAGTCAAATTCTTTACCATTATGAGCACAAAGCAAATGATTTCTATGAGAAAAATGCTCGTTTAATAAGCTTGAAAACTCTTCTAAAAGGTGCTTTTCTTCTCCTGTAAAACTACGAGTTCTAAATTGTTGGCCATCTCGATTCACAAAGTAACCAACTGATATACAAACTATTTTACCGAATTCTGCCCAGATGCCAGCTCGATCGTAAAACTCGGCTGGTGTGAACTCATCCTTACGTTGATACTTTGTTTTATCAGCATATAGTTGCTGATCTATTTCTTCTAATTGCTCAAAACTCTCGTACTGCGGCACCGTTTCTATGTCTAGAAACAAAAGATTATCTAAAGAGAGTTTTGATATCATTATAACATGTCTAATTCTTTGGAAATATCATCGCTAGGTTGATCACCACTACCTAAGCCATCACTACCTAAACTCATTTTATATTCCTCGCAGTCTGTCTCAATAGTTAGATTTTCTGGTTTTTTAAATGGCTCTTTAGACACGTCTAGCGTTTCATCTGCATAAACACGTTTCATATAGCTTCCCCAAATAGGTAGTGCCATAGTAGCTCCTTGACCATATTTGGTAGTTTTAAAATGAACTGATCGATCATCTGCTCCTACCCAAACACCGGTTACTAAATTAGGAACCATACCCATAAACCAGCCATCACTATTGTTTTGAGTAGTACCAGTTTTACCAGCAATATCGTTCTTGAAATCATAAGGATAATCGGTAATCACCTCTTTATAAAAAGTACTATTTGCTGCCCATGAACTATTACCTCTTAGCTTTGCACCACTACCTATTCTGGTTACACCTTCCATTAGGTTAACCGTTACATAAGCCGTTTCTGGATTCATAACGTCTTTGCTTTCTGGCATGTACTGATAAAGAATCGTTCCGTTTTTATCTTCAATACTTGTAACCAAGACTGGTTTATTATAAATACCACCATTTGCAAAAACACCATAAGCAGCGACCATTTCATAAAGACTAACATCTGCAGTTCCTAAGGCTAATGACGGTACTGCATCAATGTTTGACACATCGATTCCTAATTGCTCTGCACGATCAATAACTGGTTGAGGTCCTACTTCATCCATCAATCTTGCCGAAATGGTGTTTTTTGATTTGGCAAGCGCTTCTTGCAAGCTCATAATATTACCATAATCACCACTGGAATCCTTAGGTGTCCAGTCTTTAGTGTTGCCATGCTTACCTGCAGGAATAGTGTATTCACCATCAGGATATTCTTTACACGGACTATAGTGCAATAAATCTATGGCTGTAGAATACAAGAAAGGCTTAAAAGTAGATCCTGCCTGACGTTTTCCTAACTCTACGTGATCAAATTTAAAATGTTTGTGATTAATACCACCTACCCATGCTTTTACATGACCGGTTTGTGGCTCTAAAGACATCAGTCCAGTATGTAAAAACTGTTTGTAATAGCGTATAGAATCCATGGGCGTCATGATAGTATCACGCTCTCTGAATTCAGCCTTCCAATCAAAAATAGTCATGTCTGTTTTTACGTTAAAACTCTTAATGATGGCTTCTTCGGCGATTCCTTTTTTCTTCATTTCTCTCCATCGCTCAGATCTCTTCATGGCGTTTTTCATGGAGGTCTCAATTTGAGAAGTAGTTAAATCTGTAAAAGGAGCTGTTTTATTGCGCTTTTGTTGATGATCAAACTCTGCTTGAAGTCGTTCCATATGAGCATAAACAGCTTCCTCAGCCATTTTTTGCATTCTAGAGTCTATGGTAACATTAATTTTAAGCCCATCATTATAAAGATTATAAGGCTTTTCTGTATCTGGATTAATATGATCTTTTGCCCAATTCTTTAACCACGTACGCAAGTTCTCTCTGAAATAAGTTCCCATACCTTCGTTATGATCTGCTGAGTTGTAATTGATCTTAACTGGTATTTGTTTTAGGCTATCCTTAGTAGCTTCAGTCATTTTATTATTACGCACCATCTGAACAAAAACTTGATTGCGGCGAGTTAACACTTGTTCTTTCCTGCTCTCTCTTCTTGGATTATATAGCCATGGATTCTTAAGCATTGAGACTAAAACTGCGCTTTCTGAAACACTTAATTCTCTTGGTTCTTTGTTGAAATAGATATTAGCAGCACTACGTATACCTATCGCTTGATATAAGAAATCAAATTCATTTAAATATTGCGTGATAATCTCCTTCTTAGTGTACTGCTGTTCTAGTCTCGAGGTAATGATCCATTCTCTAGTCTTTTGAATGATTCTTTCTACTATATTCTGACTAGGTTCAGGTGTAAAATAAAGTTTGGCGAGCTGTTGTGTGATGGTACTTGCGCCACCTTTTTGACCCAAATAAGCGACTGCTCTCGCTGTACCATAGCCATCTATCCCACTATGATCCCAGAAACGTTCGTCTTCTGTAGAAACTAGAGCATCGATAAGGTGCTGAGGTAAATCGTCGTATTTAATGGGTTTTCTATTATCGTTGAAAAAAGTTCCTAAGGTCTTCCCGTCTGCCGTGACGATCTCAGTTGCCAGCTCCGTTTGCGGATTCTCTAATGCGGTGTGGTCTGGTAAATCACCAAAAATTCCCCATCCTGCCAGTAAAAAAAGTAAAACGAGAAGTCCTACACCTATGGCATACATCTTCCAGAATAAAGAAATATTTTTCTTTTTCCCTTCTTTTTCTTTTGCGATTTGTGCTTTAGTTGCTGCCATCTTGCAATTGTTTTTCTATACTATATCCTACGTTGAGAATACCTTTTAATTGTGCATCTGCGTTTACTTCTCCGTTTTTTCTCATGGCATGCTTAAGTGCTAGCTGGTAGTTTCCGCTTTCGCGAAAGCGAATACCTTCTCGCAACCATAGTTTATTTTCAAACACGTCGTTAGAACCTTTTCCTAAAAACTTACCGTCTGGTGCTGCCATTTGATACTGTAATGTATCTGTAACGACTTTTCCTTGTGGAAATTTTATCTGAGAAATCAACCAAAGGTTATTATACTCATATTCATGGGTATTACGCAAATTAATAAATAAATTGTATTTGTTTATAGTGTCCTGTGGTTCTATTTGAAAAGTAGCAATATCTTCTATCGCCCAGCCAGTTGCGGGCATATCCATATACTCTGCACTTACTAGTTGCTCGTCACAAGAGATAAAAATGAAAGCCGTTATGAAAAATAATATCTTTCTCACTACTCTTCTTTTTTAGGTGGTTTATTCTTGTTGTTATTCTTATTGCGATTAGGCCTAGGCTTGTTAGACCTTGAAGATGGTTTATTACCTGATGTATTTTTGTCGTTTTGCTTAGTACCTTGTTGCGCTCCGGTTTTGCTTTTAGAGTTTCTCCTTTTGTTAGATCTTGTTTTCCCTTTAGGTGGAGTCTCTTTTTTAGCAGGTGCGTTTTGAGTGGCAGTTGCCGTATTTGAACTACTCTTTTTACTACCAGGCTTGCGCTTTTTATTATTGCGTTTCTTGCGAGATTTAGGCTGGTCAAAACGTGTTAAACTATCTTGCCCTACCACATTTTCAAAATCTACTTTTTCTTCTATTATTAACTCACTCGCATACTCTTCAATACTTGCGACCTTTTCTTTGGCTCTATTTTTTGAAACTATTTCATGAACTTGCTCTGTTGTGAGCGTATGCCAGCTCATCCAGTCGCCTTCATAGCAATACCACATAAGACCTTTAAAAATGTCAACTTTTTGACATACTGCTGTTCCTTTGTCGGTATAGAGTTTTTGGTTTTGCTTTGGAAACGTGCTGAGTGCATCCATGTAAGAATCTAACTCGTAGTTGAGACAGCATTTAAGCTTTCCACACTGTCCAGCCAGCTTCTGCGGATTAAGAGATAAATTTTGATAACGTGCCGCTCCAGTAGTCACTGATCTAAAGTCTGTTAACCAGGTACTGCAACACAATTCACGACCGCAAGATCCTATTCCTCCTAGACGTGCTGCTTCCTGACGCAAGCCTATCTGGCGCATCTCAATTCTTGTTTTAAACTCACTTGCATATTCTCTTATGAGTTCTCTAAAATCGACACGCTCGTCAGCTGTGTAATAAAAAGTAGCTTTTGATCCATCTCCTTGAAATTCAATATCAGAGATTTTCATTTTAAGTTGTAAACGTATGGCAATCTCGCGAGCACGCACTTTCATAGGCTCTTCTTTCTCGCGTGCGGCGACCCATTTTTCTACATCTTTTTCATTTGCAATACGATATACTTGAGGTATACTGTCACTTATTTTAACACGTTTGCGTTTCATTTGTACTCGTACTAACTCTCCAGTAATGGTAACGATACCTATATCGTGACCAGTTTCTGTTTGTGTAGCGACTATATCACCTATTTTAAGTTGTAAATCTTCTTTATTATGAAAGAATTCTTTACGGCTGTTCTTAAAACGTACTTCTACGTAAGGGAATTTTTTCTGTCCGCCTGGCAACTCCATGTTTGCTAGCCAGTCAAATACTGTTAACTTATTACATCCACTGGTACCACAAGTACCATTATTTTTACATCCTCCAGGCGTACTACCACCTGTTCCACAACTGTTACAGCTCATCCTTGTATTCTCTATATATTGAAATTGAAACGATTAACTCGCTCAATTGAAGTCATTACTTGAAACGTAAATATAACAATTAAATACGTGGATTGTTGTACAGTTTAAAGATGCTATTTAACCTAGGAGAAAGTTAAAGCTAGAAGAATTTAACCTAGAAAAATTGTTGCTTTTTTAGATTTGGTAATACATCCCTAAATTTAAAAACAGTAATCTTTCTGTCTCTGCGGTAAAGTCCTCAAAACGGTATTCTGTAACTAGTTGCAGCTTTAATTTCTTTGATAATTGACGTCCTAGACCTAAAGAAAAACGCTGGTCATATCCTGGACGCTCGGCTTTTTCTGCTATGAAGACTGTTTCTAGACTTGCTGTTAAATAATATTCAGAAACATCTGTAGCAAAACCGTTTAAGGGTAAAGAGCTAGAAAACCTGTATCGCCATCGATGCGTGGTTCTATCACCTCGCAATCGCTGGTCCCATCGTACTCGATGTGCCACCTTAAGCGCATTGTATTTTCTTTTGTAAACGTACTGCTCTGTAAAACGTACTTCTTCTGGTCTGGAATCATCAAAAAGTTCTCGGTACATCACCACAAAACCTATTTGTGAATAGAAACCTACTTCATAACCCACAAATTGAGCTGCTTGAACGTGTAGTGCATCAATACCATCATCAGTGCTGTTGCGCTGCTCAACAACACTGTTAAAACTCCATCGATTTCCTGTTTGCCAAGAAATATTAACTGATGGCTGTACAATGATGTCATCTACAATTTGCGCAAATGAAAACAATGGAAACAACCATATAAATAAAACTCTAGAATAATAAAAAGTCATACTCTAGCCTTTTTATATCACGCTTGCTTAAGAAGTTGCCCTTATTATCAAAGAGGTATTCTCTTCTGTAGATTTTCCTATTGTTTTTAAAAGCGACAATAAGCTCGTAGTTGTCTACTAATTTCTGAGCAATTTGTTCTTTAATTTGAATAGCAGTTTTATTTTCTCCCACATATTGTTCTTGAACTTTCTCGATGCGGTACTTTCTAGCAACTGTATCCAGATAATTTTCAATCTTTAAAAATGCTTGCTTTTTTATGGACCTTTTACTCAATTGAATTTCTACGTCCTCTATTTTTCCTTGTTCATCAAACTCAATGCTGTACTTACGATTTTGATATTTTAATTTGGCTTCATAACTGATCTTGTCGCCATCTGTTTCTTTATAAAATTTCACTTTCTTACGTGAATTGCTGATAGTGTTTACAAATTCTAAAGCTGTTTTTGGAAATAACTCGATAGCGATCTTCTCTTCTCTTTCTATTTTTTGGGTTGATTGTGCTGGTGATAATTCCGCTTTCGCGAAAGCGAGAACACAAAAAACTACTGCAATCTTAAACCTCATCATATCTAAAACAATTTACCTCGTGATCATTTACCATTCCAGTGGCTTGCATAAACGCATACATGATTGTAGAACCTACAAATTTAAAACCTCGTTTCTTTAAATTTTTAGAAATTTGATCTGATAATGCCGTGTTTGCAGGTGCTTCTTTATAATCCTTCACTTCATTTTTAATAGGCTTGCCATCTACATAATCCCAAATAAAATTAGAAAAACTACCGTATTCTTTTTGGATCTCGATAAATAGTTGGGCATTTGTCACGATGGATTTTACTTTCAATTTATTGCGTATGATTCCAGCGTTTTGAAGTAATTCCTCTTGTTTTGCCTGATCGTATTGCGCTATTTTATGAACATCAAACTGATCGAGTGCATCAAAATAGTTTTGGCGTTTTCGTAAAATAGTGATCCAGCTCAAGCCTGCTTGCATGGTTTCAAGAATCAAGAATTCAAATAACGTTTGATCGTCGTAAACAGGTTTTCCCCATTCTTGATCGTGGTAAGCTTCATAAAGATCATCGCCCAGGCACCAGCCACATTTGTGTTTTTTCATGATTTAAAATTAGTAATCTTTATCTTTACTACCTATGAAAAATTTTCTTCTCTATTTTACCGTAATCCTTTTATACAGTTGTGCCTCAAAACAACCTTTAAATACTGCTGCCGTAGAGCAGTCTATAGATGCCTGGCACAAAGCCGCCGCTCAAGCAAACTATGAGAAATATTTTGATCTCATGACAGATCATGCTGTCTTTATAGGAACTGATGCTACAGAGAACTGGCAACTAGAAGAGTTTAAAACTTTCTCAAAACCCTATTTTGATAAGGGAAAAGCATGGTCTTTTACTTCATTAGAGCGTAATGTTTATTCAGCAAACGGTTGGGTTTATTTTGACGAATTGTTAGATACTCAAATGGGAATATGTCGTGGTAGCGGCGTAATGAGAATGCAGGATGGTAAGTGGAAAATCGCACACTACGTTCTATCAATAGCGGTACCTAATGATAATGTGAGCTCGCTTACGGCCATGAAAAAAGAATGGGATGCTAACTACATTGAGACTTTGAAAGATCAAAAATAAAACTACAACCTATCAAATAATACCAACCACAGATTATGAAAAACCTTCTCTATTTCTTCGCTTTCAGTATTTGTTTTACAACCTTAGGACAAAAAAAAGCGCTTACTCATGATGACTATGATTTATGGAAACGCGCTGGTAGCACAAAAATTTCGCCTAGTGGTAATTTAGTTGCTGTAAGTGTAGTTACATCTACTGGTGCGGGAAATGGCTATTTAGAAATTCATAACATTTCTAATGATACAAAGCATACTTTTTTTAATGGCGTTAATCCACAAATAAGTGCTGATGAGAAATATATCTATTTTCTTCAAAAGCCTGAATATCAAACTCTACGTAAAGAAAAGAAGGATGATGTCGATAAAGCAAAGCGCTCTAAAAATACCTTTATGGTTTATAATGTGGAGTTAGGAACAATAGTAGATTCTATCCAGCGAGTAAAAAAATATACTGCCAGTGATAAACGTAACACATTTCTTATTCTAGAAAAGTACAAAGATCTGAAACCTGAAAAGAAAAAAGACACTACTGAAACAAAAGAAGAAGAACCTATTAATGAAACTAAAAGAGAAAAAAGACATCGCTTAAAAAAAGAAAAGGAAGAATTAGAGAAAAAACTTAAGGAACTTAAAAAAGTTGACGACGATGAAGAAATAATAGATTATACTCAAGAAGATTATTTGATTATCTACCTACCTGCAACTAAAGCAAAGGACAGCATTGATAGTTTTAAAGATTATCAAATGCCACGCGAAGGAAGTGGTTTTATTTATTCTCGAGAACAAGGAAAAAAGAAAAAGGATCATGGCGTTTATTATTATGATGCTACTACCAGAACTTCAACAACTTTATTAGAAACCGCATGGCGATATAAAGACCTTTCTATTGACAAATACGGTAAACAGCTTGCTTACAAAGTGGCAATGGACAGTACAGAAACTGATTCTTTAAAATACGAACTGTATTATCAAAAGGATAAAGATGCATTTACAAGACAACTGGCCTACGGAGAAGGAAATATCAAAGACGGCTGGACACTTACTGATAAAAGAAAAGCTCAGTTTTCTGAAAATGGGAAACGCTTGATGTTTTATACACAGCCTAAAATTGAATACACCATAGACACCACTTTAATGGATGACGAGATTGCTCAAGTGGACGTGTGGAATTACAAAGACCGCATGACGCAACCAGAACAAAAAACTCGTATTTCTAGTCTGGTAAGACAATCTTCGACCATTATCTGGGATACTGAAAAAGGATCTATTCAGTTTCTCAATGATTATGATATGAGAGATACCGATTGGGACGATGATATGGAAGGCAATTATGTTATTTATGCAAACAACGATAAATATGACATAGCAAGATCGTGGGATTATCCATGGAGATCTGACTATCTGGTAGAAAACCTAAAGACGCGTAGTAAAAAATTTATAATTAATAATTCAGGAAGTGCGCCTATAAGAAATCCAGAAAATACGCACGTGATTTATTTCAATTTTGACACCCAAGATTGGCATATGATGAATCTAGAAACTCAAATAGGCAAGAACCTCACTAAATTCTTAGATGTAAGCTTTGCAAATGAAGATGACGATCACCCATCGTTAGCAAACGCTCATGGATTTGGAGGCTTTGATAAAGATGGGTTTGCTCTTTTATATGACAAATATGACATCTGGAAGCTAGACCCTACTGGAGAAGCTGCACCTGTTAATATGACTCAATCAGGTCGTAAAAACAATATCACTTATCGCACAGAAACACTCGATAGAGAAAACCGTGACCTTGCTACCTATTTTAATGATAAGTTATTGCTCTCAGCCTTTGATCATCGTACAAAAGCAAATTCTTTAATGTTACTTGGTGCAAATGGAATAGAGCCGTTATATGAGGTGAGCGATCGTAATGTTACCGCTTTCGCGAAAGCGGAAAACGCAGACGCTTTACTGGTTACTTCTGGCAACTTTGAAGATTATCCAGATATAGAATACTTAACTCCAAAACTTAAAAAACCACTTACGGATATCAATCCGCAGGAGAAAGATTTCAAATGGGGAACTGTAGAATTATTTCAATGGAATGCTTACGATGGTGTGCCATTAGAAGGTCTTATTTATAAGCCGGCTAATTTTGATCCAAACAAAAAGTACCCAATGATTGTTTATTTCTATGAAAAATATGCCGATAGACTTCATAGTTATCGATCTCCTTTGCCTAGTGCGAGTACGGTGAACTTTGCCTACCTCGCTAGTAATGATTATGTTGTTTTTGTACCAGATGTCGTGTATAAAGATGGTTATCCTGGAGAAAGTGCTTACAACTGTATTGTTTCTGGAACAGAAGCAGTAGAAAAACTAGGCTACGTAGATTCTAACAAAATGGCACTACAAGGTCAAAGTTGGGGTGGTTATCAAACTGCTTATCTAGTTACTCGCACAAACAAATATGCAGCAGCAATGGCAGGCGCACCAGTTTCAAATATGACCAGCGCTTATGGTGGAATACGCTGGGGCAGCGGTTTAAGCCGTGCTTTTCAATATGAAAAAACTCAAACGAGAATAGGTAAAAACCTATGGGAAGGACTGGATTTGTATATAGAGAATTCTCCTTTATTTCATATTCCTAAAATAGAAACACCGCTACTCATGATGCATAATGATGCAGATGGTGCCGTACCCTATTATCAAGGAATTGAAATGTTTATGGGAATGCGTAGATTAGGAAAACCTTCATGGTTGCTCGTATATAATGACGAGGCTCACAACCTAAGAGAAACTAAAAACAGAAGGGATTTATCGATAAGAATGATGCAGTTCTTCGATCATTATCTTAAAGGCGCACCAGCTCCAGTATGGATGACAAAAGGTGTATCTCGAGATAAAAAAGGGAAGCAAACTGGTTATGAATATGAACCATTATCAACTTATAAACAGTAAGTTAATTAAAAAGACTAAGACTGATTTTTTACACCTTAGGCAAGGTTATGACTTTAAATTTGACTAAGAAACCCAAAATTCTTTTTCCACTTGATTATTATTCTGTGATAAACTGTCATTATCTTTTGCCTCTCAAATATCGATTGATGAAATTATTTACTACAATTATCTTGCTATTTTGCAGCCTATTCACTTTTGCTCAACTAGGAACAGACGCACCATGGATGCAAGATC